>NZ_JBEYVV010000020.1:0-87598 GCF_040644155.1 Streptomyces sp. NPDC047022
TGCCCGACCCCAACTCCACCAACCAGAACAATCCTTAGCCGCGACGATCTACTAGTGCCGCGGCAGGCAACGTTTGCCCGTTGAGGAGCGGCGTCCGGTGCGTGCTCTCGGCGTGCCGGCCGGAAGCCCTCGTACTGGATGTACTTGGGCTTTCGGCCGGTGCGGCGAGAGTGCGTGCCGGGCGTCGCGACGGGGCGAACGTTGCCTGGTGCGGCACTAGCTCCGCTTGAGGGCCGGGTACGTCATGACGTGAGCTCGGCTTGTCGCGCCCGCGCGGAGCGCGCTCTTCAGGAGCGCGGGGAGCCGCGCGACAAGCCACCACGCACCCGCAGGCCACGGCAGTCCGCAAGCGCCCCCATCAGGCCCGCGGCGGAGCCGGGGAAATCCTGTGGAGGGGGGTCGTGGCGCAGGCTACGTTCGGGGAGTGAGTACTCGTACATTTCGCATTACGGTCCGTGGCGTCTTCGATCGGCTCGATGACGGGCAGAGGGCCGAACTCCTGGCACATGCCGCGGAGCACGACGTGCTGCGTGCGGCGTTCACCCCGGAGGGACACCTCAGCTACGACCTCGCGGCCCGCCCCGCCTTCACCTTCCGGTTCCTGGACTCGGGTGAGGCCGAGGAGGACATCCTGACCGCGGCGGAACACGCCGAGGACGCCGCGAGGGCCTGGCTCGACGAGCGCGGCTACGGCTACAAGAACCTCCGCGTCAACGCGGAGGACCTCTCGCAGGCGCCGCTCGGCAAGCGGCAGCGCCGGGCGCTGTCGGGGTCCTAGTGCCCGGGCGGCACCAGGGTCTTTCGTTTGGATCAGGCCGGATCAGGGAGCGGGGTCTGATCCAAACGAGAGACCCTAGTCCTTGGACAGGACGAACGACGTCTGGGACTTCGGGAAGCCGGGTGCCTGCGCCTCCACCAGATAGGTGCCCGGGGACGCCGAACCCGGCGGGGGCGTGGCGCAGTCGGGGGCGCTCTTCTTGCGGTCCCACTTCACCGTGTACACGGTCTGCGCATTCGCGGGCACACGGAACAGGATGCTTCCGGAGCCGCCCGGGCAGTCCGACGAGGACCAGACGTCGTCGTCACTGCCCGCCTGCGTGATCGTCAACACCGCGCTCTTGGGGCCGAGATCGACCTTGCAGTCGTTGACGGAGGAGTTCCTGGCGACCAGTTCGAAGGTGGGGGTGTCTCCGGGGGCGTAACTGTTGTGCTCGCTCTTCAGCGTCAACTGCACCGCGCTCGGAGTGCAGTTGGGCAGGGACGACCCGGTGCCCGCCGGGAGCCGGCCGCTCGGGGACCCGCCGTCGCCGCCGGCCTCCCCGCCGCCCGCTCCGCCGGAGCCGTCACCGTCCCCGCCGGAGCCCCCCGACCCCGACGAGCCAGATCCGTCCCCGCCGCCCGAACTGTCGCGCCCGCCCGGGTGTTGGCTGATCGCAGGCCCGGAACCTGCGGGGCCCGGCGTGATCGAGGACGTGGGGTGCTTGCCGTCCGAGCCGTCCGCCTTGTTCTTGCCTCCCCCGCCGCCGGAGGAACTGAGCGTCCACGCGACGAACAGCACCAACAGGGCTGCCAGAGACAGCAGTACGGCCCTCCGTCGCCAGTAGATGGAGGAGGGAAGCGGCCCGACCGGATTGCGCAGAGATCCCACGGCGCAAACTGTACGAGAGATCGGACCCGCGCCTTGCCCCACCCGCCGCCCTCGCACCAACTTTTCCGGATCATCATCCCGCGCTCCGGCGCCCGGCGCGGCGATCCGGCCCGTGCGGCGCGCACCTGGCCCCGCCGGGGCTGCCACCGACACAACCACTCCGACCCGGGGCGGTCCCCCACCCTGCCGCCCTTCACATGGCAGGATCAAAAGCGTCATGACTGCACCCACCACCCCCTCCACCGCCCCCGCACCGACCGACGACACCACCGACGAGAGCACCGACGCCCCCGCCGGCCAGGCCCCTGAGGGAGCCTTGCACGGACCGGTCATCGCCTGGTTCGACGAGCACGCCCGCGACCTCCCCTGGCGTCGCCCGGAGGCCGGCCCCTGGGGCGTGATGGTCAGCGAGTTCATGCTCCAGCAGACGCCGGTCGGCCGCGTCCTGCCCGTCTACGAACAGTGGCTCGCCCGCTGGCCGCGCCCCGCGGACCTGGCCAAGGAGCCCCCCGGCGAGGCCGTCCGCGCTTGGGGCCGCCTCGGCTACCCGCGCCGCGCCCTGCGCCTGCACGGCGCTGCCGTGGCCATAACGGAGCGGCACGGCGGCGACGTACCCACCGTGCACGCGCAGCTGCTGGCGCTGCCCGGCATCGGGGAGTACACGGCCGCGGCCGTGGCCTCCTTCGCGTACGGCCAGCGGCACCCGGTCCTGGACACCAATGTGCGCCGTGTCATCGCGCGCGCGGTCACCGGTGTGCAGTACCCGCCCAATGCCACCACCGCCGCCGAGCGCAAGCTGGCCCGCGAGCTGCTGCCCGAGGACGAGCGCACGGCGTCCCGGTGGGCCGCGGCCTCCATGGAGCTCGGCGCGCTGGTGTGCACCGCGAAGAACGAGACCTGCCATCGCTGCCCTATCGCCTCCCGGTGCGCGTGGCAGCTGGCGGGCAAGCCGGAGCACGAGGGACCGCCGCGCCGCGGTCAGACCTACGCGGGCACGGACCGCCAGGTGCGCGGCCGGCTCCTGTCGGTACTTCGGGAGGCCGTGACCCCGGTCCCGCAGTCGGTCCTCGACCGGGTCTGGGACGAGCCGGTGCAGCGCGCCCGCGCTCTGGACGGCCTGGTCTCCGACGGCCTCGTGGAACCCCTGCCCGGCGGCCTCTACCGCCTTCCCCTCACCTGATCTCCTGATCCCATCCCATCCCGATCATCCGATCTCATCCGATCCCGGCACCGCCCGAGCGCGCGCCCCTCGCGCCGCGCCGGGCGGTGCACGCGCATCCGGCCCCCGGTCTCCTCACGCCCGTGTCACAGCTCCTGGCTCGCCACATCACAACGCTCGCCCCTCAGATCACAGAACTTCGGGGACACCATACGGACAAATCCCCCCATATCTAACCCAACTTCCGTCCGCCTATACCCCGTTCCGCTTTCCGTTACACAACCGACGGACAGCCGAGGGCTCTCCGCAGGCTGCCTCGCACACCCCCGTGACAAGTGGTCCGTAACTTCATATGCGTGCCGCCAAGAGTGCGGCGAACGAGTGACATACGGACTTTGAAGGACCGGCACCCGGCTGTGGACCGCAGCCGAAGGAAACGTCGGACGGGGAACGGAGGCGGTTGAAATGGCGCAGGAAGAGGTGCTCGAGTTCGAGGAGTACGTCCGCACGAGGCAGGACGCGCTGCTGCGCAGCGCACGCCGGCTGGTTCCGGACCCGACCGACGCCCAGGACCTGCTTCAGACCGCACTGGTACGTACCTACGGCCGCTGGGACGGCATCGCGGACAAGCGTCTCGCGGACGCCTATCTGCGCCGCGTGATGATCAACACGCGGACCGAGTGGTGGCGGGCCCGTCGGCTGGAGGAGGTCCCCACGGAGCAGCTCCCGGACGCGTCCGTCGACGACTCCACCGAGCAGCACGCCGATCGCGCTCTGCTCATGGACATCCTGAAGGTGCTCGCTCCGAAGCAGCGCAGCGTCGTGGTGCTGCGACACTGGGAGCAGATGTCCACGGAGGAGACGGCCGCCGCCCTCGGTATGTCGGCCGGAACCGTCAAGAGCACGCTGCACCGGGCGCTCGCCCGGCTCCGGGAGGAGCTGGAGTCACGGGACCTGGACGCACGCGCGCTCGAGCGTGAGGAGCGGGAGCGTTGCGCGGCCTAGGCACGGGGGCCATACGGCCCAGGGAAGCCGTCAAGGCGGCGATCGCGGCGATTGCCACGATCGCCGCCCTCGGGCTTTTCGTCTCCGCCTGCGCGACGGGCGGTACCGGCGCACGGGACGAGGGTCCGGCGGGCAGCAACACGGTGGTCTCGCACTCCGCCACGCCCTCGGCCTCGCCGTCCCCCCGGGATCTCACGCGGATGGACGTCGTTCAGATGGTCAAGGACGACCCCACGATCGCGAAGTCGGTCAGGGACGGCCTGAAGCCCTGTGTGGCCGACGAGTACCCGGTCGACGTCTCCTTCGGCGATGTGACCGGCGGCACGGCGAACGACATTGTGGTGAACGTCATGACGTGTGGCGACGCAGTCGGCGTGGGCTCGTACGTGTATCGGATGAAGGATCACAAGTACCAGAATGTGTTCAAGGCCGAGGAGCCCCCTGTCTATGCGGAGATAGACCGTGGTGAGCTGGTGGTGACTCAGCAGATGTACGAGAAGGGTGACCCGGTGTCGTATCCGTCCAGCGAGGAAGTGATCACTTACCGCTGGTCCACGACCCGTTTCACCGAGGTGTCCAGCACACACAACGAGTACAGCAATGCGGTGGGCAACAGCGGCACCGCTGCCCCGAACGGGAACTGAGAGCACGGATGGCAGAACAGACCCACGTCCTGTTCGTCGAGGACGACGACGTCATCCGCGAGGCCACCCAGCTCGCGCTGGAGCGGGACGGCTTCGCGGTCACCGCCATGCCCGACGGACTGTCCGGACTGGAGGCGTTCCGAGCCCAGCGTCCGGACATCGCCCTGCTGGACGTGATGGTCCCGGGCCTGGACGGGGTCAGCCTGTGCCGCCGCATCCGTGATGAGTCGACCGTGCCGGTGATCATGGTCTCCGCGCGCGCCGACTCCATCGACGTCGTGCTCGGCCTGGAGGCCGGCGCCGACGACTATGTGACCAAGCCGTTCGACGGGGCCGTGCTGGTCGCCCGTATCCGCGCGGTGCTGCGCCGCTTCGGGCACGCGGGCGGACCGGACCGGGGAGGCGCGGACACCGCGCCGATGGACGGAGGGGTGCTCACCTTCGGTGAGCTGGAGATCGACACCGAGGGCATGGAGGTACGGCGCTCGGGGCATCCGGTGGCACTCACGCCCACCGAGATGCGGCTGCTGCTGGAGTTCTCCTCGGCGCCGGGCACCGTACTGTCCCGGGACAAGCTGCTGGAACGCGTGTGGGACTACGGCTGGGGCGGTGACACCCGCGTCGTCGACGTCCATGTGCAGCGGCTTCGCACCAAGATCGGCCAGGACCGGATCGAAACGGTCCGCGGCTTCGGATACAAGTTGAGGGCCTGAACGGAAGAATGCCGGGGATTCTCCGACGCCTGGTCCCGGACGACGCCATACGGACGGGCCTCAGATGGAAGCTCAGTGCGGCGATCGCCCTGGTCGGCGCGCTCGTCGCGATAGCGCTGAGCCTGGTCGTGCACAACGCGGCGCGGGTGTCGATGCTCGACAACTCGCGCGATCTCGCCGACGAGCGCATCCAGGTGGCGCAGCGGATGTACGAGTCCGGGCGCACCCAGTCCTTCGGGGTGAAGGTCGACGACCCGGCCATGCCCCATGACCTCCTGCGGGAGGTCACGGAGGGCCGGCGTGCCACCTATGTGTCCGAGGGCGCGCACGGCGTGCCGGACATCTGGGCCGCGGTGCCGCTCAAGGACGGTCGGGTGCTGTCGCTGCACACCCGCTTCACGGACCGCAGCGCCGATGTGATGAAGGACCTCGACCAGGCACTGTTCATCGGCTCGATCGCGGTCGTCCTCGGCGGCTCGGCCCTCGGCGTGCTCATCGGAGGGCAGCTGTCACGGCGGCTGCGCAAGGCGGCCGCCGCGGCGAACCGGGTCGCCGCGGGCGAGACCGGCGTACGCGTGCGCGAGGCGATCGGCGGCGTCGTACGCGACGAGACCGACGACCTGGCGCGAGCGGTGGACGCGATGGCGGGCGCCCTGCAGCTGCGACTGGACGCGGAGCGCCGGGTCACGGCGGACATCGCCCACGAGTTGCGCACCCCGGTCACGGGACTGCTCACCGCGGCCGAGCTGCTGCCGCCCGGGCGTCCCACCGAACTGGTGCTTGACCGCGCCAAGGCCATGCGCACGCTCGTGGAGGACGTCCTGGAGGTGGCCCGTCTGGACGGGGCCTCCGAGCGGGCGGAACTGCAGGACATCATGCTCGGCGAGTTCATCACCCGGCGGGTGGCGGCGAAGGATCCGGACGCCGAGGTCCGGGTGATCCATGAGTCCTGGGTGACGACGGACCCGCGCCGCCTGGAGCGTGTGCTGTTCAATCTGCTGGCCAACGCGGCGCGGCACGGCAAGCCGCCGATCGAGGTGTCGGTCGAGGGCCGGGTCATCCGGGTACGGGATCATGGACCGGGGTTCCCTGAGGAGCTGCTCTCGGACGGTCCTCAGCGCTTCCGTACGGGCCGCTCCGACCGTTCGGGCGTCGGTCACGGCCTGGGTCTGACGATCGCGGCGGGGCAGGCGCGCGTTCTTGGCGCCCGTCTGACGTTCCGCAACATCCGGCAGCCGGGCGCGCCGGAACTCGTGCCGGCCGAGGGGGCGGTCGCGGTGCTCTGGCTTCCGGAACACGCCCCGACGAACACGGGGAGCTTCCCGATGCTGCCGCTGTCGGGGGGCTGACGCGGGCGCGGTTGTCGCCTGCGGCTGCGAGGTGGGGTTTCGCGCAGTTCCCCGCGCCCCCATCGGATGCGGTCTGCTACGTCGCCGTCTGCGGGCACGTCGTGGGCCTTCGCGCAGTTTCCCCGCGCCCCCATCGGATGCGGGTCCGCTACGTCGTCGCCTGCGGGCACGTCGTGGGCCTTCGCGCAGTTCCCCGCGCCCCCATCGGACGAGGGTCCGCTACGTCGACGGCTGCGGGCGCGTCGTGTGGGTTTGGGTGACCGCCGTATTGCGCGCGAAGCGCGCACCTCAGGGGCGCGGGGAACTGCGCGACAAGCCACGACGCACCCGCGGCCGACGCACGGCGGACAACACCTCCGGCAGGGGCGCGGGGAACTGCGCGAAACCGCAGCCCTACGCCCAGTCCTGCTCCAGGTCCAGGCCGCCTTCCCGCCGCTGCGTGAACGAGAACCAGTTCCCGGAGTCGTCGCGGAACAGCGCCTCCGTGCCGTACGGCCGCTCCTGGGGCTCCTGGAGGAACTCCACGCCACGGTCCTTGAGCTTCTTGTAGTCACCGTGGATGTCGTCCGTGGCCAGCACACCGGCGCCCAGCGCCCCCTTGGCCACCAGCTTCTTCATCATCTCCGCGGACTCGGGGTCCATCGCGGGCGGCCCCGGGACCATCAGCGTCAGCTCCACGTCGGGCTGGTCGGGGGCGCCGACGGTGAGCCAGCGCATACCGCCGTCCCCCATGGTCATGTCCGTACGGATCTCGAGGCCGAGCTTCTGCGTGTAGAACTCCTTGGCCCGGTCCTGGTCGAGGACCCAGACGGTCGTGATGGCGAGTCCTTTGATCATGATGTTCTCCCGAAGGCGCGCGGTTTTGCCTGCACTGCCACCGTAGGCAGCGGGGATGTCAGGGCGCTTCTTCGGAATTGCTCTCCCCCGCGTCGGGCACCGCTCGGAAGCCGCCCGCCCAGAGCATCGCGTAGCACCCCGGTATGAGCGCGGCCCCGCGGCCGACGTGCTTCGTGCGGTACTCGCTGGGGGTGAGCCCGGTCGAGGACTTGAACCGGGCGGAGAACGTGCCGACGCTGCTGAACCCCACGAGATGGCAGATCTCGGTGACGGTCAGGTTGGCGGTGCGCAGCATCTCCTGCGCGCGCTCGATCCGCCGGTGCGTCAGATACTGGCCGGGCGTCTCGCCATACGTCGTTTTGAAGGCCCTGATGAAGTGATACCGGGAGTACCCGGCATGCGCGGCGACGGCGCCGAGGTCGAGGTCCGGGTCGGCCCAGTCCCGGTCCATCGCGTCCTTGGCGAGCCTCAGCTGGCGCATCCTGTCCACGCAATCGATGCTGCCACGCGGCACTGACAGCGCATCGGCGCATCGCACCGCACCGCACACGGGCGAAGGCCCCCGGGGCGGACAACGCCGGGGGCCTTCGGGCCGGGGAGGACGCGTGTCAGACGGCCTCTGCAACCGTCGGAAGCGCGTCAGCGACGTCCCCGGTCGCGTCCCCGGCCTGCTTGTCCGGTCCCGCGCCGCGCAGCGGGACTTCCTTCACGAACACCGCTGCCAGCAGCGCCACCACGGCCACCACCGAGCCCAGCAGGAACGCGGAGTGCGTACCCGCGGACACCGCGTGCTGGTAGGCCTCGCGGACCACGGCCGGAAGCTTCTGCAGGCTCTTCGCGTCGAGCTGCGCGGACTTCTCGGTGAACTTCCCCCCGTGCGAGCCCAGGCGTTCGAGCATCACGTGCTGAACACGGTTGTTGAAGAGCGCGCCCATGATCGCGACACCGAAGGAGGAGCCGAGGGTCCTGGAGAGGGTCGAGGTCGACGAGGCGACGCCCATGTCCCGCATCTCGACGCTGTTCTGCGCGACCAGCATGGTGACCTGCATCAGGCAGCCCATACCGGCGCCCAGGACGGCCATGTACAGGCCCGAGGTGAGCCGGGTGGTGTCCGTGTTCATCAGCGAGAGCAGGTACAGGCCGGTGATCATCAGCACGCTGCCGACCAGCGGGAAGACCTTGTACCGGCCGCTGTTGGTGGTGACACGTCCGGCGATCATCGACACGACGAGCATCGCGCCGAGCATCGGCAGGAGCAGCAGACCGGAGTTGGTGGCGGACGCGCCCTGCACCGACTGCTGGTACAGCGGCAGGAACAGCACGGCACCGAACATCACGAAGCCGGTGATGAAGCCGATCGTCGCCATCAGTGAGAAGTTGCGGCTGCGGAAGATGTGCAGCGGAACAACCGGCTCCGCGGCCTTGGTCTGCCAGAACACGAACCCGACGAGCGCGGCGACGCCGATCGCGATCAGCTCCATGATCCGCGCGGAGGTCCAGGCGTACTGGCTGCCGCCCCAGGTGGTGACCAGCACGATCGAGGTGATGCCCACGGTGAGCAGAGCGGCGCCGAGGTAGTCGATACGGGCCTTGGCGCGCTTCTTGGGCAGGTGCAGCACCGCGCTGACCGCAGCCAGGGCGACCACGCCGAGCGGCAGGTTGATGTAGAAGGCCCAGCGCCAGCCCCAGTGGTCGGTGATGGTGCCGCCGATCAGCGGTCCGCCGATCATCGCGAGCGCCATGATGCCGGCCATCATGCCCTGGTACTTGCCGCGCTCACGCGGCGGGATCAAGTCGCCGATGATGGCCATGACGCCGACCATGAGGCCGCCGGCGCCGAGGCCCTGGAGGGCGCGGAAGCCGATGAGCTCGTTCATGTTCTGCGCCATGCCGCTGAGCGCCGACCCGATCAGGAAGATCACGATCGAGGCCAGGAAGGAGCCCTTGCGCCCGTACATGTCGCCGAACTTGCCCCACAGGGGGGTGGAGGCGGCGGTCGCGAGGGTGTATGCGGTCACCACCCACGACAGATGCTGAAGGCCGCCGAGCTCGCCCACGATGGTCGGCATCGCGGTGCCCACGATCATGTTGTCGAGCATCGCGAGCAGCATCGCGATCATGAGCGCCAGCAGGACGACTCGTACGCTCCGTGGTTGTTCCCCGGCTTTCGCCGGTGGCATGGTGTCCGCCATCGTGTTCCCTACTCCCCTGGTACCGCGACCGGCCAGCTACTTACTTGCCGACCGGCTAGTTGATTACACTGAGGGAAGGTAGCCCGTAACTAGCCGGGCGTCAAGTAAGTTACCCATGAGGCCTGCCCTTGGGCCGACAGGCATGGCCTCCGGGGAACGCGAGGAGTACGAGAATGGGCGGCACCACCATGGACGACACCAAGCGGCAGCGGCGCGGGGACACCCGCCAGCGCATCCAGGACGTGGCGCTCGAACTCTTCGTCGAGCAGGGCTACGAGAAGACCTCGCTGCGGGAGATCGCCGAGCACCTGGACGTCACCAAGGCCGCGCTCTACTACCACTTCAAGACCAAGGAAGAGATCCTGGTCAGCATCTTCGAGGACCTGTCCCGCCCGATCGACGATCTGATCGAGTGGGGCAAGACGCAGCCGCACAGCCTGGAGACCAAGCAGGAGGTGCTGCGCCGCTACAGCGAGGCACTGTCCGGCGCGGCCCCGTTCTTCCGCTTCATGCAGGAGAACCAGGCCACCATCCGGGACCTGAGCATCGGCGAGCAGTTCAAGGACCGCATGATGCAGATGCGCGAGATCGTCAGGGACCCGGGCGCGTCCCTGACCGACCAGGTCAGGTGCATCAGCGCACTGTTCACCATGCACGCGGGGATGTTCGTCCTCCAGGACCTGGGCGGCGATCCCGAGGACGTCCGCAAGGCGACCCTGCAGGTCGCTGTCGGCCTGGTGTCCCAGGCGCACTCCGGGACATAGACGCCCCAAGGCGCCTCATTCGCTCACCGAAGCCACCGCATCGGCTCACCGGGAGAGACGCGTCGTGCACTCGAAGAAGCGCCTCGTCCACCACGCGGCTTTGCGCCCGTGAAGTATTTTCCTTTTTCCCGGCTTCCCGGCGGAAGCCGCCCGGATATCCGGATCGGATCGGGTAATTCCCCGGTGTGACGGATTCCCGATACCGCACCGGCACCGCATCCCTGCCTGGCCGACTCGACTCGGCGTGGCCATTTTGCGCGAAAAGTTCCTTTTATTGGGGCTCTCTGGCGCCGACCGGATCGCGTGCGAAAACGGGGCTGCCCCCGAGACCGAAGTCCCGGGGGCAGCCCCTTCGGCGAAACGCGGAGGTTACGCGTCCTTGCTCAGGTTCGGGCCGGCGCCACCAGCCGCCTGCTCGATCGGCGGGACGTCCGGCAGTGCCGACTTCTCCTCACCACGGAAGGTGAAGGTCTGGGAGTCGCCCTCGCCCTCCGTGTCGACGACCACGATGTGGCCCGGACGCAGCTCGCCGAAGAGGATCTTCTCGGAGAGCGTGTCCTCGATCTCGCGCTGGATGGTCCGGCGCAGCGGCCGGGCGCCCAGCACGGGGTCGTAGCCCTTCTTGGCCAGCAGCTCCTTGGCGGACTGGGCGAGCTCGATGCCCATGTCCCGGTCCTTGAGCCGCTCGTCGACCTTGCCGATCATCAGGTCGACGATCGCCAGGATGTCCTTCTGGGTCAGCTGCGGGAACACGACCACGTCGTCGACGCGGTTGAGGAACTCGGGGCGGAAGTGCTGCTTCAGCTCGTCCGACACCTTGTTCTTCATGCGCTCGTAGTTGCTCTTCGTGTCGCCCGCGGCGGCGAAGCCCAGGTTGAAGCCCTTGGAGATGTCCCTGGTGCCGAGGTTGGTCGTCATGATGATGACCGTGTTCTTGAAGTCCACGACCCGGCCCTGGGAGTCGGTCAGACGACCGTCCTCCAGGATCTGCAGCAACGAGTTGAAGATGTCCGGGTGGGCCTTCTCGACCTCGTCGAACAGGACGACCGAGAACGGCTTGCGGCGCACCTTCTCCGTCAGCTGGCCGCCCTCTTCGTAGCCCACGTATCCGGGGGGCGAACCGAAGAGCCGCGACACCGTGTGCTTCTCGCTGAACTCCGACATGTCGAGGGAGATCAGGGCGTCCTCGTCGCCGAAGAGGAACTCGGCGAGCGCCTTGGACAGCTCCGTCTTACCGACACCGGACGGGCCCGCGAAGATGAACGAACCACCGGGACGCTTCGGGTCCTTCAGGCCCGCACGCGTACGGCGGATCGCCTTCGACAGCGCCTTGACGGCGTCCACCTGGCCGATGACGCGCTTGTGGAGCTCCTCCTCCATGCGCAGCAGGCGGGAGGACTCCTCCTCGGTGAGCTTGAAGACCGGGATGCCCGTGGCGGTGGCGAGCACCTCGGCGATCAGCTCGCCGTCGACCTCGGCGACGACGTCCATGTCGCCGGCCTTCCACTCCTTCTCCCGCTTGGCCTTCGCGGCGAGCAGCTGCTTCTCCTTGTCACGGAGGGAAGCCGCCTTCTCGAAGTCCTGGGAGTCGATCGCCGACTCCTTGTCCCGGCGCACGGCCGCGATCTTCTCGTCGAACTCGCGCAGGTCCGGCGGAGCGGTCATCCGGCGGATGCGCATCCGGGAGCCGGCCTCGTCGATCAGGTCGATCGCCTTGTCCGGCAGGAAGCGGTCCGAGATGTAGCGGTCGGCCAGGGTGGCGGCCTGGACCAGGGCCTCGTCCGTGATGGAGACGCGGTGGTGCGCCTCGTAGCGGTCGCGCAGGCCCTTGAGGATCTCGATGGTGTGCGGCAGCGACGGCTCCGCCACCTGGATCGGCTGGAAGCGGCGCTCCAGGGCCGCGTCCTTCTCCAGGTGCTTGCGGTACTCGTCCAGCGTGGTCGCGCCGATGGTCTGCAGCTCACCGCGGGCCAGCATCGGCTTCAGGATCGAGGCCGCGTCGATGGCGCCCTCGGCGGCACCCGCACCGACCAGCGTGTGGAGCTCGTCGATGAACAGGATGATGTCGCCGCGGGTGCGGATCTCCTTGAGCACCTTCTTCAGGCGCTCCTCGAAGTCACCGCGGTAGCGGGAACCGGCGACCAGCGCGCCCAGGTCGAGGGTGTAGAGGTGCTTGTCCTTGAGGGTCTCGGGCACCTCGCCCTTGACGATGGCCTGGGCCAGGCCCTCGACGACCGCCGTCTTGCCGACGCCGGGCTCGCCGATGAGAACCGGGTTGTTCTTGGTGCGGCGGGACAGCACCTGCATGACCCGCTCGATCTCCTTCTCGCGCCCGATGACCGGGTCGAGCTTGGATTCACGGGCGGCCTGGGTGAGGTTCCGGCCGAACTGGTCCAGGACGAGGGAGGTCGAGGGCGTGCCCTCGGCCGGGCCGCCGGCGGTGGCGGTCTCCTTGCCCTGGTAGCCCGACAGCAGCTGGATGACCTGCTGGCGGACACGGTTGAGATCTGCGCCCAGCTTGACCAGGACCTGGGCGGCGACGCCCTCGCCCTCACGGATCAGGCCGAGCAGGATGTGCTCCGTGCCGATGTAGTTGTGGCCCAGCTGAAGAGCCTCGCGGAGCGACAGCTCCAGGACCTTCTTGGCACGGGGGGTGAAGGGGATGTGACCGGAGGGGGCCTGCTGGCCCTGGCCGATGATCTCCTCCACCTGCTGGCGGACCGCCTCGAGCGAAATCCCGAGGCTCTCCAGGGCCTTAGCGGCGACACCCTCACCCTCGTGGATGAGACCCAGGAGGATGTGCTCGGTGCCGATGTAGTTGTGGTTGAGCATCCGGGCTTCTTCCTGAGCCAGGACGACAACCCGCCGCGCGCGGTCGGTGAACCTCTCGAACATCGTTAATCGCTCCTCAGAGCGGTCAGGCGGTGAGGGGACGCTCCCCTCACTGTCCTTCCGCAGCTTAGTCCCGCAAGCGGGGACCGCTCATTCCAACTGCCGACACCGTCCGGATCACCTCCGCTCACGCGAAGACAGAGTTCCTGCCTCCTGACCCCGAACGCTGACACATGCTCCAACTTGATGGTGCGAGACGATGTTCCCGCAGGCCAGGCAGATACCCCACTCACCAGTACGCCGACGGCGAACGCAAGACCGCCTTTCCCGCGCGGACGCCCCCTCCCACTAGGGATGTCTTACCCGCACGCACGGACACTCCATGCCGCGCACACCGGTTCCCTCCGCTACGGGCGAACATCCTTGCGCTGCCGGACGTCCCCACACGCCCCCTTGTCCGGCACTTTGGGTTACGCCAATGCAACCCAGCGTAACCCCGAACGGTCTTTCCCGGTTGCTCCTGGCATGGTCCACACGGTGCCACCGCCCCGAAGACCGCTCGACTCGAGCAGCACGACACGCGACTGGTACGAGGAGGAGCTGGGCTGGGCGACCCTGCCCGGGGAACCCGTCAGGCTGGCCACCGGAGTCCGCTTCGACGCCCTCCAGATCCCCGCTGAGGCCGGATTCGCCGCTCTGCGGCATCTGGGTCCCGCCTTCCCGCCTCAGGCGCCTGTGGCGCTGTGCGGGGCGAGGATGCTGCTGCTGGTGGCCCATGGCAGCGCGGAGGAGCTGCCGGGGCTGCTCGACTGGCTGGAGTGGGGCTCGCTGGCCCTGGACCTCACGGCGACGGGAGCGGGCGGGCACATCCAGGCTCCGCCGCCACCGGGAGAGTCCCCCGTTTCCCCCCTGGCTCTTCCGTCAGGTCATCCCGGCACCCCGGGCCGCCGGCCACTCCCCCTGGGCCGGGTCGATTCACAGGGGGCCGCCGTATGGCTGCGGCCCCCTGAACCGGGGTGCGAGGTCGAGCTGCTGCTGCCGACGCTGTCGGCCGTGCGGGGCGGTGGGGGCGCCCCCGATCTGGTACGGCTGGTCGACACGGTGGCGACACAGTGCCACCGGGTCCGGCTGTGGCGCTCGCGCGCTCAGCCGTTCGCCTTCTCGTAGGCCTCGCGAATGGTCGCGGGAACACGGCCGCGGTCGTTGACCTCGTAACCGTTCTCCTTCGCCCACGCGCGGATCTGCGCGGTGTCCTGGCTGCCACCGGAGGCCGCGGCGCGAGCCTTGCCCCGCCCGCCCGACGCACGACCGCCGGTGCGACGACCGCCCTTCACATACGGCTCGAGAAGGCCGCGGAGCGTGTCCGCGTTCGTGGTGGTGAGATCGATCTCGTACGCCTTGCCGTCCAGCGCGAACGTGACGGTCTCGTCAGCCTCGCCACCGTCGAGGTCGTCAACAAGAAGGACCTGAACCTTCTGTGCCACCGGATTTCCTTTCATCGATATCTTCAGGGCCGAGGGTCTGCGGCTCGTGCCGCGCGTTTCACGCCCCCTGTTATATGCAGTACTGCAGTACGTCGGAAAGCAAACCGCTTTTGCGGGAAAAACACAAACCCTCGGGGAGAGACCCACGACCGACCCGGAGACCGGAAAGATGCGCGTTTCGGACATAGGGAACCTGGGCAAGGACGTCAGACTGAAGCACGGCTGAATAGCGACCGGCGATCGGCGGCCGATCACAGATGCAGAAGCATCCGGCTGTTGCCCAAGGTGTTCGGTTTCACCCGTTCGAGACCCAGGAACTCCGCCACGCCCTCGTCATAGGAACGCATCAGCTCCGCGTAGACATCGGTGTCCACGGGTGTCTCGCCGATCTCCACGAACCCGTGCTTCCCGAAGAAGTCCACTTCGAAGGTCAGACAGAATACGCGGCGTACACCGAGCCACCGGGCGGTGCCCAACAACTTCTCGAGCAGCTGATGCCCTACGCCGAGCCCTCTGGCCTCGCCCGCCACCGCGAGGGTGCGGACTTCCGCCAGGTCCTCCCACATGACGTGCAGGGCACCGCATCCGACGACCCCACCGCTGTCGTCGCGTTCCGCCACCCAGAACTCCTGGATGTCCTCGTAAAGCGTCACCGTCGCTTTGTCGAGCAGGATGCCGCGCCGGACGTAGTCGTCAAGGAGACGGCGCACCGCCGGGACATCGCTCGTCCTGGCCCGTCGCACGGTGATGGCTTTTGCGGTGCCTTCGGGGCTCTGTGCTGGCATGCGCGGACGTTATCGTCCGTTGTCGTCCTCGGCGGACGGGGGGTTCTTCGCACCGGGCGTCCGGGCGGGGTTCTCGACGGAACGATCGGGGGCGGCGGATTCGGGGGATTCCGCGCCTGAGCCGTCGGGGGTTTCCGTACTCGCGGGCTCCCGTGCACTCTCGGGGCCCTGCACGATGCGCATGGCGTCACTGAGCGCCTGCCGCTGTTCCTCGCTCATCATGCCGAAGAAGGCGACCAGTGCGGCGGCGGCGTTGTCGCTCTGCGACCAGGCGTCGTTCATCAGGGCAGCGGCGTAGGCGGCACGCGTGGAGACAGCCTCATATCGATAGGCCCGCCCTTCCGCCTCCCGGCGGACCCAGCCCTTCTGATGGAGATTGTCCAGAACGGTCATCACCGTGGTGTACGCGATGGACCGCTCCTGTTGAAGGTCTTCCAGGACTTCTCGAACGGTCACCGGGCGGTTCCACTTCCACACCCGCGTCATGACCGCGTCTTCGAGTTCTCCCAGGGGGCGAGGCACGTACCGCATCATAGTGTGAGATGCCATTCATAACGCGCTGGACGTGCACACAGGCGGTGAACGGCGACAAAAAGGGCGTACGACTCGGAAAAGGGTGCGAGTCATACGCCTGGGGGCGCCCGTCGGCACCGAGGCGCGCACGAGGCGCGAGTGCCACACGAGGCGCGAAGGCCCCGCCGGGCCTCGGTCAGACCTCGGTGCCCCGGTCAGGCCTTGATGTCACGGGCGGCCCCGTGGCCGCTCTCGGTGTGCGCGAGGGCCGCGTCGACAGCCGCGTCCTCCTTGGCCTTGTTGGCGCCGCCCTGGGTCTTCACGATCACCCGGATGAGCCCGATGAAGAACACGGCCATGACGACCGGGGGAACGAGCGCGGAGACGTAGTCCATGCGTTCAGGGTAGCCATGGCCTGTCCGATGCATCCCGGTCGGGTGGGCTTGAACCGGATCAGGCCTGAGCGGCACTAACCGACGGCGAGCTGCCGTTGTGCGTGCGGGGGGCCGGGCTTGCGCTTCGGCGGGAAGACCTCGCCGGGGGTTGGGATGGGGCGCGAGGGCCGCGGGGCTCCCGGCTCGGTGGCCGGGGCGGGCTTCTCCGGCTTCGGGGCGGGCTTCTCGGCGGGTTTGTGGGCCGGCTTCCCCTCCGCCTCCTCCACGGCCGCAAGGCCGCCAGGGAGAGCCGTGAGCCGGACCCGGGAGGCGGGGATGACCGCCCCACGCGGGGCGGGGCAGGGGCGCGCCTCCCGTTCGGCGAGCGCCTCACAGCGGTCGAGGAGGGTGGCGGCGGCCGGGTTGCCGCGCAGGGCGCGCAGGGCCGCGAGGTCGTCCAGGACCGGGCGGTACCCGGCGTGCAGGGCGTCCTCCAGGAGGGCCAGGTAGCCGGTGAGGGAGCCGGGGAGGGCGGCTCGGTAGCGCGCGAGGTCGGCCAGCAGGAAGGCCCGCAGGCGGGCGCCCTCGCGCACCGCCTCGTCGACGGACTCTGCGAGGCGGAGGCAGTCCTGGACGTCCTCGGAGGAAGCGGTGCGGGGCTGGAGGGCGAGGGCGAGGGCACGGCGGAGCACGCACAGCTCCTCCGCGCCGAACGCCAGGCCGCCGCGAGATCCGTATGGCGTGGGCATGAGGTGACGCTACGCGCTAATCGGACAAAACCGGCACAGGGGGCGCCGTGTCGCCCCCGGGTTTCCCTCAGCTGGCGGTTACGCCGGCCTTTCGCCCCCGCGCGGGACCACGCAAGGGCGAGAGCGGACCGGGACGCACCTGCGGACCGGGCCGACGGCAGGCCCGCCCGTGACGGCGGGCCGCTGCCGGCCCGGTCAGAGGCGCGACACGTTCCGCTCGTAGACCAGGCGCAGACCGATCAGGGTCAGCCAGGGCTCGTGCTCGTCGATCACCGTGGACTCGCCCAGCACCATGGGGGCCAGGCCGCCCGTCGCGATCACCGTGACCTCGTCCGGGTCGTCCGCCAGTTCGCGGGCCATGCGGCCGACCACTCCGTCGACCTGCCCGGCGAAGCCGTACACGATGCCCGCCTGCATCGCCTCGACGGTGTTCTTGCCGATCACCGAGCGGGGCCGGGCCAGTTCGATCTTGCGGAGCTGGGCTCCCCGGACGCCGAGCGCCTCCACGGAGATCTCGATGCCGGGAGCGATGACACCGCCCGCGTACTCGCCGCGCCTGGAGACCGCGTCGAACGTGGTCGCCGTGCCGAAGTCCACGACGATCGCGGGGCCGCCGTAGAGCTCGACCGCCGCGACGGCGTTGATGATCCGGTCGGCGCCGACCTCCTTCGGGTTGTCCATCAGGATCGGGACGCCCGTCTTGATGCCCGGTTCGACCAGGACCGCGGGCACGTCGCCGTAGTAGCGGCGGGTGACCTCGCGCAGCTCGTGCAGCACGGACGGAACGGTCGAACAGATCGCGATGCCGTCGATGCCGTCGCCCAGTTCCTCGCCTAGGAGGGGGTGCATGCCCATCAGGCCCTGCAGGAGCACCGCCAGTTCGTCCGCCGTGCGGCGCGCGTCCGTGGAGATCCGCCAGTGTTCGACGATGTCCTCACCGTCGAACAGGCCCAGCACCGTATGCGTGTTGCCTACGTCGATGGTCAGCAGCATGGCCCTACCTACTCCGCCGCTCGCAGGTCCAGACCGACGTCCAGGATCGGCGAGGAGTGCGTCAGCGCCCCGACCGCCAGGAAGTCGACGCCCGTGTCCGCGTACGACTTGGCGCCCTCCAGGGTCAGGCCGCCCGACGCCTCCAGGAGCGCACGGCCGGCGACGATGGCCACCGCCTCCTCGCACTCGCCCGGCGTGAAGTTGTCCAGAAGGATCAGGTCCGCGCCCGCGTCCACGACCTCGCGCAGCTGGTGCAGCGTGTCGACCTCGACCTCGACCGGCACCTCCGGGAACATCTCACGGACCGCGGCGAACGCCTGCTTCACCCCGCCGGCCGCCACGACGTGGTTGTCCTTGACCAGCGCCGCGTCCGACAGGGACATACGGTGGTTGACGCCGCCGCCGCAGCGGACCGCGAACTTCTCCAGGGACCGCAGTCCGGGGGTCGTCTTGCGGGTGTCGCGCACCTTCGTCCCGGTGCCCTCCAGGGCGTCCGCCCACGCGCGCGTGGCGGTCGCGATGCCCGACAGGCGGCACAGGATGTTCAGCGCGCTGCGCTCGGCCGTGAGCAGGTCCCGGGTACGCGTGGTGACGGTCAGCAGCTTCTGGCCCGCCTCCACCCGGTCACCGTCGTCCACATGGCGCTCGACCTCGAACTCGTCCGTGCAGACGACCGAGATGACCGCCTCGGCGACCCTGAGGCCGGCCGCCACGCCCGCCTGGCGCGCGGTGAAGTCGCCCGTCGCCACCGCGTCCTCGGGGATCGTCGCGACCGTCGTCACGTCCACGCCGTTGTCCAGGTCCTCCTGGACGGCGACATTGGCGATGTCCTCGACCTCCAGCGGGTCGAGTCCGGCGTCGGCCAGGATCTGCGCGAGCGCGGGGTCGAGCCCGCACTCCAGGTACTCCTCGTCGCCGTCCGCGCCGCAGGCACAGCCGTCGCCGCAGCCGCCGTCCGGGACGAGGGGAAGGTCGTGGGTGCTCACTTCTGTCACTGCTCCTGGAGAGGCCGGGTCGTGGGGGTCTCCCCGGTCCGGGCGGTGCCCGGGGCATCGGGGAGGGTCGGGGGAAAGTCTGCTGTGCCGGTGGTGCGGACGGCCAGCGTCCGGTCCGGATTCAGCCGTACGACGATGTGGCGGCGCCAGCTCGTGTCGTCCCGTTCGGCGTGGTCCTCGCGCCAGTGGCAGCCGCGGGTCTCCGCGCGCAGCAGCGCGGCGGCGACCAGGACACGGGCCACGCACAGGAGGTTGGTGCTCTCCCAGGTGTCGACGCCGGGCTCGGACGTCTTGCCGTTCTCGAAGAGGGCGTCACGCGCCTCGCCGTGCAGCCGGTGCAGGCGGTCCGCGGCCTCCTGGAGCGACCGCTCGGACCGGAGCACTCCGGCGCCCTCCGTCATGATCCGCTGGATGGTGAAGCGGTCCTCCGGGGCGAGCAGCGGGTGCACGGGCTGCTGCGGGTACGGGACGGGCTCGGGAACACGCTCCTGGAGGCGGCCCTCCGTCCGGCCCCGCGCGATGTCCGCCCCGATGCGCTCGGCGTAGACCAGGCCCTCCAGAAGGGAGTTGGAGGCGAGCCGGTTCGCGCCCTGGACGCCCGTGCAGGCCACCTCACCGCACGCGTACAGGCCCGGCACGGTCGTCCTGCCGTACTGGTCGGTGCGCACGCCACCGGAGGCGTAGTGGGCGGCCGGGGAGACCGGGATGGGCTCGGTGACCGGGTCGATGCCATGGGCACGGCACGCCGCGAGGATCGTCGGGAAGCGCTGCTCCCACATGTCGGCGCCGAAGTGGCGGGCGTCGAGGAACATGTTCTCGGCGCCCCGCTCCTGCATCCGCCGCATGATGCCCTTGGCGACGATGTCCCGGGGCGCCAGCTCGGCCAGCTCGTGCTGTCCGACCATGAAGCGCACCCCGTCCGCGTCCACCAGGTGGGCGCCCTCGCCGCGCACCGCCTCCGAGACGAGCGGCAGCTGGCCCTCCGCGTCGGTGCCCAGGAACAGCACGGTCGGGTGGAACTGCACGAACTCGAGGTCGCTGACCTCGGCGCCCGCGCGCAGGGCGAGCGCCACGCCGTCGCCCGTGGAGACCGACGGGTTGGTGGTCGCGGAGAAGACCTGGCCCATGCCGCCGGTCGCGAGGACCACGGCGGGGGCGTGCACGGCGCCCACCCCGTCGTGCTGACCCTCCCCCATGACGTGCAGGGTCACGCCCGCGGTACGGCCCTGGGCGTCCATCAGCAGATCCAGGACCAGCGCGTTCTCGATCGTGCGCAGTCCGTGCGCGCGCACGGCTTCCACGAGCGCGCGGGAGATCTCCGCACCGGTCGCGTCGCCGCCCGCGTGCGCGATACGGCGGCGGTGGTGGCCGCCCTCGCGGGTGAGCTGGATGGTGCCCTCGTCGTCGGTGTCGAAGTGGGCGCCGGTGGAGATGAGCCGGCGGACGGCGTCGGGGCCCTCGGTGACCAGGATGGGCACGGCCTCCTCGTCGCACAGGCCCGCGCCCGCCACCAGCGTGTCGTCCAGGTGCTGTTCGGGGGTGTCGCCGTCGCCGAGGGCCGCCGCGATGCCGCCCTGGGCCCAGCGGGTGGAGCCGTCGTCCAGGCGTGCCTTGGTGACGACGACCGTCCTCAGGCCCGCCGCCTGACAGCGCAGGGCCACGGTGAGACCGGCCACGCCCGAGCCGACGACCACGACGTCCGCGGAGATGGCCCAGCCTGGTTCGGGTGCGTGCAGTCGTATGCCTGTGCCGGTCACGAGGCGGCTCCATGGGGTGCGTGGGATGCAGGGGGCGTATGAGGGTCGACGGATTCGGGGACTGCTTCGAAGGGCTCAGGTGCTCCGGGGGAAGCGACTGCTCCGAGTGACTCGGGCACTCCGAAGGAGAGGGGGATGTTGTCGATCAGCCGGGTCGTCCCGACCCGGGCGGCGACGGCGAGGACCGCCTCCCCCGTGAAGTCGTCAGCGATCTCCGTGAAGTCCGACGGATCGACCAGGGCCAGGTAGTCCACCGCCAGCGGCGGGTCCAGCCGGGCGGCCTCGTCGAGGACCATCCGGGCCGTGGCGCGTACGGCGGCGGGACCGCCGGGCGCGGCCTTGGCGACCGCGTTCGCGTCGGCCGCGGCGCGGGACTCCCCTATCGCGCTCAGGGCCTCAGCGCGCGCGTGCGTGGAGGGCACTTCCCGGGCTCGCGCGCGCAGCGCCTCCTGGGCGGCATGGCGGTCGCGGCCCGCGAACAGGGCGCGGGAGAGGGCGAGCGCGGTGCGCCGCTCGTCGGGTGACAGGTAGCGGTTGCGGCTGGAGAGGGCGAGGCCGTCGTGCTCGCGCACGGTGGGCACGCCCACGATCTCCACACCGAAGTTCAGGTCGCGCGCCATCCGCCGGATCAGGGCGAGCTGCTGGGCGTCCTTC
Source organism: Streptomyces sp. NPDC047022 (assembly GCF_040644155.1). Lineage (NCBI taxonomy): Bacteria > Bacillati > Actinomycetota > Actinomycetes > Kitasatosporales > Streptomycetaceae > Streptomyces > Streptomyces sp. NPDC047022. Next base: position 21,448 of record NZ_JBEYVV010000020.1, read on the forward strand.
TGTCCGTACAGCGCCGTGTCGGGGCGGGTGAGATGGAGCAGCTTGGCGACGACGGTGAGCATCCCGTCGAAGTGGCCGGGGCGGGAGGCCCCTTCGAGACGCTCGCCCATGGGGCCGGCGGAGATCCTCACCTGGGGCCGGCCGCCGGGGTAGACCTCCTCGACGGAGGGGGCGAACACGGCGTCCGCACCGGCCTGTTCGGCGATCTTGAGGTCGGCGTCCAGGGTGCGGGGGTAGCGGTCGAGGTCCTCGCCCTCGCCGAACTGCAGCGGGTTGACGAAGAGGGTCACGACCACCTCGCCGTCCCGTCCCGCGATCTCGCGGGCGGAGCGGATCAGCGTGGCGTGGCCCTCGTGCAGGGCGCCCATGGTCATCACGACGGCACGGCGGCCGTTCCTCGCGCGCGCGTGCAGTTCACCGGCGGTACGCAGCAGGGTGATGGTCATCGGGCGTCCCCTTCGGTGCCGTTCCCGTTGGCGAGTACCCCGAGGAGGTCCTCAGCCAGCTCCGGCTTGAGCAGTCCATGGGCCAGGGCCCGGTCGGCGGTCGCGCGGGCCATCGCCAGATAGCCCGCGACGGTCCCCGGGGAGTGCTTGCGCAGCTCGGCGACGTGGGCGGCGACCGTGCCCGCGTCGCCGCGCGCCACGGGGCCGGTCAGGGCGGCGTCGCCGGAGCGCAGAGCGTTGTCCAGGGCCGCACCGAGGAGCGGGCCGAGCATGCGGTCGGGCGCCTCGACACCCGCCGAGCGCAGCAGCTCCATCGACTGGGCGACCAGCGTGACCAGGTGGTTGGCGCCGAGGGCGAGGGCCGCGTGGTACAGCGGACGCATCTGTTCGGCGATCCACTCGGGCTCGCCGCCCATCTCGATCACGAGCGCCTCGGCGGCCAGCCGCAGCTCCTCGGGCGCGGTGACCCCGAAGGAGCAGCCGGCCAGCCGCTGGACGTCGACGGGGGTACCGGTGAAGGTCATCGCGGGGTGCAGGGCGAGCGGCAGCGCCCCGGCGCGCAGGGCGGGGTCGAGCACCTTCGCGCCGTAGCGGCCGGAGGTGTGCACGAGCAGCTGACCCGGCCTTACCGCCCCGGTCTCGGCGAGGCCCTCCACAAGGCCCGGCAGTGCGTCGTCGGGCACGGTCAGCAGGACCAGCTCCGCCCGCTGAAGGACTTCGGCGGGCGCCACGACCGGCACATCGGGAAGCATCAGTGCCGCTCGTCGCCGTGAGGCGTCGGAGACTCCGGAGACGGCCACCGGGCGATGCCCGGCGAGCTGAAGCGACGCGGCGAGCGCGGGGCCGACCCGGCCGGCGCCCACCACGCCCACGGTGAGCCGCGCGGGGCGGTCCTTGGGATCTGGCTGTTGGAATGTACTCACTCGACGGTGGCCTTCCCGTTCCAGTCCGCTCTGGGTACCGGACGATTTCTCGTCATGTTAACGCTATCGGTTCCCGGGCCGGCGGGCCGTCCACAGGCTGTGGTTTCCCGGGGGCCCCGGCGGACAGGGGATCCCCGGTCGGGAAGGCGCGGGAAGGCGCGGGAAGGCGCCGAGAACCCGGATGCCGGGCAGGTCGGACGTGGGCCATCATCCGGGGTGAGGGTGTGGACGAGCGCGGCGAGGACTGAGGGGAACATGACAGGGACGAACGAACCGAGCGAGCAGCCCACGGCCGGGAGGGAAGCGGAGCCCCCGACGCCGCAAGAACTGCGCCGCCTGCGGCGGGAGCGCCGGATCGCCGCCGTCCGGGACGCCGAGCGCGCCCTCGCACGGCCGGGGTTCCTGGGGACCCTGCGGCAGCGGCTGGCACTGCTGGACGGCGTGGGGGACCTGTACGACCTGGACGAGGACGGGGACCTCTACGGGTCGGGGGTCGTCGAGGCGCTGGAGGAGAAGGTCGCCGGGCTGCTCGGCAAGGAGGCCGCCGCCTTCTTCCCGACGGGGACGATGGCCCAGCAGATCGCGCTGCGGTGCTGGGCCGGCCGCACGGGGAACGCGACGGTGGCCCTGCACTCCCTCGCCCACCCCGAAGTGCATGAGCGGAAGGCGTTCACCGAGGTCAGCGGGTTGCGTCCGGTGCGCCTGACGAGCGAGTCCCGGCTGCCGACCGCCGACGAGGTGCACGACTTCGAGGAGCCCTTCGGCGCGCTGATGCTGGAGCTTCCCCTCAGGGACGCCGGTTTCGTCCTGCCCGCCTTCGAGGAGCTGACCGAGGTGGTGCGGGCCGCCCGCGAACGCGACGCGGTGGTGCACTTCGACGGCGCGCGCCTGTGGGAGAGCACGGTGCACTTCGGCCGGCCGCTGGACGAGATCGCGGGCCTCGCGGACAGCGTTTACGTGTCGTTCTACAAGTCCCTCGACGGTTACGGCGGCGCGGCGATCGCCGGCCCCAGGTCGCTCGTGGAGGAGGCGAAGACCTGGCGGCACCGCTACGGCGGCAATGTCTTCCAGCAGTTCCCGACGGCGCTGTCGGCCCTCGCAGGTCTGGAGCGGGAACTGCCCCGGCTGCCCGAGTACGTGCACCACGCGCGCGTGATCGCCGCCGCGCTGCGCGAGGCGTTCGCCGAGAGCGGGGTGCCCTGGTCCCGCGTGCACCCCGCCCAGCCGCACACCCACGAGTTCCAGGTCTGGCTTCCGTACGCCGAGGACGTCCTCGCGGAGGCCGCCCTCCGCCAGGCCGAGGAGACCGGCACCCTTCTGTTCGCGGACGCCTGGGACCGCGGGGGCCCGGACCTGGCCTTCACCGAGGTGTCCGTACGGGCCGCGGGACTGACCTGGACAGCGTGCGACGTGAAGACGGCGGTGGCGGAGTTCGTGAAGCGCATCGCGGACGCCGAGAGCCGGGCGGACCGGTAGAGGGGCGCGCGAAGCACGCTCCCGAGAGGCGCGGGGCCCTGTCGACATGCGGCTCTGCCGCGCGGGCGCGAAAGCCCACGACGCACCGGCGCTCGTGGACGAACCACACCCGAGCGGAGCCCACACCCGAGCGAAGCGTCGAGCGAGGCCCGGTTGTCAGTGGCACGGTGCACCATGAGGTCATGAGCGTGCGGATCGACATCACCGGGCTGCGGCAGGAGCAGGTCGCCATCGTGCCCTCCCCGCTGGCCGAGCTCGGGATGGCCCTGCACGCGCTCTCCGAGCCCGGCCACCACCCCGGGCTGCAGGGCTGGGCCACCAGCGTGTCCTGCGGACTCGACGCGCACCTCGCCGACCAGATGTGCGAGGCCGACTTCCTGTGGTGCACGACGTTCTCCGACGTCTTCCTGCCGTACGCGGGCATACCTGGCGGAAACACGCTCCCCGGCGCCACCCTCGCCGAGGAACTGGACCTGCTGGACAAGCTCAGCGACGAGCAGTTCGTGGACGCGGCACTGGAGTTCACCTGCGCGCTGCCGTACAGCGAGCCGGGCCGCACCGCGCTCACCGACCCCGAGACCCGGCGTCGCACCCTGGAGCTGGCCGCTGCGAGGGGGCCGCGGAGCCTGCTGTTCAGCGAGCGGCTGCTGGCCGACCCGCCGCGCACCCGGGCCTGGCTGCGGCAGTTCCTCCAGGACTGCGACGCGGCGTTCTTCGCGGACACCTGGTCCCGGCTGCGCCATCAGCTCGCGGCGGACGCCCGCCACAAGACGGACCTCCTGCGGCGCAAGGGCCTGGCCGAGGTGCTGAGGTCGGTGTCGACGGCGGTGGAGCTCGACGAGGCGGCGTCCCGGATCACCGTGGACAAGCTGGGCGAGGACCGTACGGCCACGGCGGGCGGCGGTCTGCTGCTGGTCCCGACCAGCCTGGGATGGCCGCATCTGATGGTGCTGCACCGGTACGGCTGGCAGCCCGTGCTGCACTACCCCGTCGGCTCTCCGGAGATGGCGGCACCGCCGTCGCTGGAGCAGCTGACGCTGCGGATGGCCGCCCTCTCGCATCCTGTGCGCATGCGCATCTGCCGCAGCCTCGCCCGCACGGCGTTCACCACGGGCGAGCTGGCCCAGGCCCACGGCATGACGGCACCGGAGATATCCCGGCACCTGAGCGCCCTGAAGAAGGCGAACCTGATCACCACCCGCCGCCGGGGCCGGTACGTGCTGCACCAGCTGGACGTGACCGTGGTGGCCCGGCTCGGGAGCGACTTCCTGGAGGGAATCCTCCGGTAGGGGGCACCGGGAGGTGGTCAGTCGAGGCGCATGTGCCGGAACCCCACCCTCGCCTGCCGAAGCCGGGTCCGCAGGACGCCGTCGTTGTTGGGCCTGAGCGTCAGCCCGGCGAGCACGGCGATCCGGTCGGCCGTCTTGGGCACCGTGGAGTGGTCCGTCCACAGATGCTCGGCGAACTCCGGCTCACGCAGCCGCTCCAGGCAGCGGTCGAGCTGCTGGACGGCCCAGCTCTCCCTGCGCAGCGGGGCGTCCTTTCCGGCGACGTACTGGAGAAGGTGTCCGAAGCCACGCTCCCGAAGCCGCCTCAGTACGGTCTCGCGCTCGGCGAGGAGCGCGAAGTGCCGTACGTCGTGGCCCAGTTCGGTCAGACGGCCCACGGTCTCACGGAAGCAGTCCCTGTCGGTGACGGTCATGGGGACGATGACCACGCCGTCACGCTTGCTCAGTGCCAGGTCGAGGACCTCGACCACGCCCTGCCGCCAGGACGCCAAGTCCTGGAAGTCGCCGCGCAGTTCCGGCGGCAGCATCCGGCGCAGCCCGAAACCGGCGTGTTCCGGGTCGCAGATGACGCTGCCGGGCAGACGTCGCTGGATCTCGTGTGCGGTCTGTGTCTTGCCGCCCCCGAAGGGGCCGTTGATCCACAGGAGCATGCGCCGACCCTAGTGGGCGCGGGGAGGCCGGGGGCGCCCGGTGACTCAACCGTGTCCGCCGGCCCGTACGAGACCGGTCTCGTAGGCGAGGACGACCACCTGGACACGGTCCCTGAGCGCCAGTTTCGTCAGGATGCGGCCGACATGGGTCTTCACGGTGGCCTCGGACAGCACGAGCCGCGCCGCGATCTCCCCGTTGGACAGCCCTTGCGCGACCAGCACCATGACCTCGCGCTCGCGGTCGGTGAGCCGTTCCAGCTCCTTGTGCCGGGGCTCCGTGGTGCCGCCCGGCAGCATCGGCGCGAACCGGTCGAGGAGGCGGCGTGTGGTGGACGGCGCGACCACGGCGTCGCCGCTGTGCACGGAGCGGATGGCGGTCAGCAGCTCACCGGGCGGCACATCCTTGAGCATGAAGCCGGAGGCGCCCGCCTTCAGACCCGAGAACGCGTACTCGTCCAGGTCGAAGGTGGTCAGGATCAGCACCTTCGGGGGGTTGGGCTCCGAGCAGATGCGGCGCGTGGTCTCCACCCCGTCCAGCTTGGGCATGCGGACGTCCATGAGGACCACGTCGACCTCGGTGGCACGCAGCACCTGAAGGGCCTCGACGCCGTCTCCCGCCTCCGCCACGACCTCCATGTCCGGCTGGGCGTCGAGCACCATCCTGAACCCGGTGCGCAGCAGCACCTGATCGTCGACGAGCATCACGCGGATCGGCATGGCGGGGGTCCTCCGGTCGGCCTTCGGTATGGGGGCTGGGCTGGTTGGGCTGGGTGGCGCGGCGCGGGCCAGGGTGGTGGCACGCGCCGCCGGGGTGCGCGGGTCAGTGGGCCGGTTTCAGCGGCAGCAGGGCGCTGATGCGGAAGCCTCCCCCTGGGCGGGGTCCCGCGTCCAGGGTGCCGCCGACCATACCGACGCGCTCGCGCATACCGATCAGTCCGTGGCCCTGGCCGTCGACGCCGCCCTCCTCGTAAAGCTCGTGCGGGGCGCCCTTGCCGTCGTCCTCGACCAGCAGCCCGAGTCCGTCGTCGAAGTAGACCAGGCGCACGCTCGCGCCCGCATTGGGCCCGCCGTGCTTGCGGGTGTTCGTGAGCGCCTCCTGGACGATGCGGTACGCCGTCAGCTCCACGCCGCTCGGCAGCGGGCGCGGGGTGCCCTCCACCTTGAAGTCGACGGGCAGCCCCGCGCTGCGGCACTGCTCGACGAGTTCGTCGATCTGTTCGACGTCGGGCTGCGGAACGTACTCCCCGGCCTCCGTGTGCTCGCCGGTGCGCAGCACGCCGAGCAGGCGGCGCATCTCGGCGAGGGCCTGACGGCCGGTACCGGAGATCGTCTCCAGGGCCTTCTTCGCCTGCTCGGGAGCGGTGTCCAGGACGTACGCGGCACCGTCCGCCTGCACCACCATCACCGACACGTTGTGGGCGACCACGTCGTGCAGCTCACGGGCGATCCGGGCGCGCTCGGCGGCCACCGCGACCTTGGACTGCGCCTCGCGCTCCTTCTCCAGCCGGGCGGCTCGCTCCTCCAGCTGCGCGAGGTAGGCGCGGCGGGTGCGCAGCGAGTCGCCGAGGACCCAGGCGAGGGCGAAGGGCACGGTCTGGAAGATGGCCAGCGCCACGTTGGCGAGGACTCCTGAGCGCCCCTCCGACCAGCGCAGCTGCGAGAGGGTTCCGGCGGTCAGACCGACGGCCAGGGCGGCGCGGGAAGCCCAGCGGGCACCGTCCGCCGCGACCGTATAGATGATCACCAGCATCGCGAAGTCGGAGAGCATGGGCTGCTGGTCGAGGATCAACTGGACGGGGCCCATCGCACCGGCCACGACCAGCATCGTCTCGGGCATACGGCGGCGCAGCGCGACGACCAGGGACAGGACGGCGGAGATCGCGACCCCCGCGGTGAGCGATGCGTGGTGGTACGTCGCCCCCTGGACCTGGAGGTTGGTCAAACTCACGCAGGAGAGCCCGAACAGGACGACGGCCCAGAAGCTGTCGACCCACGTGGGGTGTCTGCGGAGAAAGTCATAGAGGCGCTGCACGTAACCCAGAGTAGGGAAGTGCGCTGTGTACATGGGTCAACCGGAGGGCCGATCCGGGGCGGACACGCGTACTCCGCAAGGTGGATGTCCCGTGATACCGGACGGTTGGGGCGCATTGCGGTGCGTTGTCGCGTGCGCGGGCTTTGGGGTGGGGGCGCCTGTGCGGCGGGGCGGCGGGGTGGTGGGGCTGCGCCCCGGTCGGGGCGGTGCCGCTGCCGCTCTGACCTGCGGGTTCGTCGTGGGATTCGCGCAGTTCCCCGCGCCCCTGGTCGGGACGCACCCGTACGTCCTCGCCTGCCGGTCCGTTGTGGGATTTCGCGCAGTTCCCCGCGCCCCTGATCGGTGCGTCTTGGGCTGCGGGTCCGTCGTGGGGATTCGCGCAGTTCCCCGCGTCCCTGACGCACGCGCCTCTGGTTCAGGTGGAGGCCGTGTTTAGCCTGGCGGCATGGTTGATCAGGGTGTGTGGCGTGGGTGGCGGGTGGCCGGGGACGAGGCGTTGTACGGGGTGGGCGGGTTCTACCGGCGGCCCGAGGGGCCCGCCGGGCACTTTCGCACTTCTGTGCATGCCTCGCCGCTGTTCGCGGTTGCCGTGGCTCGGCTGCTGTGCCGGGTGGACGAGGCGCTCGGGCGGCCCTCCGAGCTGGCGTTCGTGGACATGGCGGCCGGCCGTGGCGAGCTGGTCACCGCCGTCCTCGACGCGCTGCCGCCGGATGTCGCGCCGCGTACGCGCGCGTACGCCGTCGAGATCGCCGACCGCCCCGACGGCCTCGGCTCCCGGATCGAATGGCTGCATGAACCCCCGAGGGAGATCGAGGGGCTGCTGTTCGCCAACGAGTGGCTGGACAACGTACCGCTCGACGTGACCGAGGCCGGCCCGGACGGAGTGCCCCGGCTGGTCCTCGTACGGCGGGACGGCACCGAGCGGCTCGGGGAGCCGGTCACCGGCGCCGACGCGGAGTGGCTGGAGCGCTGGTGGCCGCTGTCCGCCGAGGGGTTCCGCGCCGAGATCGGTCTGCCCAGGGACACCGCCTGGGCCTCCGCGGTCGCCTCCGTGAGCCGGGGGCTCGCCGTCGCCGTCGACTACGCCCACCGCGAGGGCGCCAGGCCGCCCTTCGGGACGCTCACCGGGTTCCGCGCGGGCAGGGAGACCGTTCCCGTGCCGGACGGCTCGTGCGACATCACCGCGCATGTGGCACTGGACGCGTGTGCGCTCCCCGGTGCACGGCTGCTGACCCAGCGCTCGGCGCTCGGCGCGCTCGGTATCACCGGCGCGCGTCCGCCGCTGGCGCTCGCGTCCACACACCCGGCGGCCTATGTGCACGCCCTCGCCCAGGCCGGGTCCGCCGCCGAACTCATCGCTCCCGGCGGTCTCGGCGACTTCGGCTGGCTGCTCCAGCCCGTCGGAATTACGGGCTCCGCTCTCGGAGGGCTACTTGTCGATGTCCCCGACCACGAAGAACATTGACCCCAGGATCGCCACCATGTCGGCGACCAGGGTGCCCGGCAGCAGTTCGGTCAGCGCCTGGATGTTGTTGTACGAGGCGGAGCGCAGCTTGAGCCGGTACGGGGTCTTGTCGCCCTTGCTGACGAGGTAGTAGCCGTTGATGCCGAGCGGGTTCTCGGTCCAGGCGTAGGTGTGGCCCTCGGGCGCCTTGAGCACCTTGGGCAGGCGCTGGTTGACCGGTCCGGGCGGCAGCTGGGCCAGCCGGTCCAGGCAGGCGTCGGCCAGATCGAGCGCTACGTGCGTCTGCTCCAGGAGGCACTCGAAGCGGGCCAGGCAGTCGCCCTCCTGCCGGGTGACCACCTTCAGCGTGTCCTGGAGCTCCGGGTAGGCCAGGTACGGCTCGTCGCGGCGCAGGTCGAAGTCCACGCCCGAGGCCCGCGCGATCGGCCCGCTCACCCCGTACGCGTGGACGGTCTCCGGAGCCAGGGTGCCCACGCCTCGAGTGCGCCCGCGGAAGATCTCGTTGCCGAGCACCAGGTCGTCGAACCGGTCCATGCGGGAGCGCACATCGGAGACGGCCGTACGCGCGCGTGCCGTCCAGCCCGCGGGCAGGTCCTCCTTGAGGCCGCCCACGCGGTTGAACATGTAGTGCATACGCCCGCCGGAGATCTCCTCCATGACGTTCTGGAGCTCCTCGCGCTCCTGGAAGGCGTAGAAGACCGGGGTGATGCCGCCCAGCTCCAGCGGGTACGAGCCGAGGAACATCAGGTGGTTCAGCACCCGGTTCAGCTCCGCGAGGAGCGTGCGCATCCAGACGGCGCGCTCGGGGACCTCCATGCCGAGCATCCGCTCCACGGCGAGGACCACGCCCAGTTCGTTCGAGAAGGCGGAGAGCCAGTCGTGGCGGTTGGCGAGCATGATGATCTGGCGGTAGTCGCGCGCCTCGAACAGTTTCTCCGCGCCGCGATGCATATAGCCGATCACCGGCTCCGCGTGCACGATCCGCTCTCCGTCCAGCACGATCCGCAGTCGCAGCACGCCGTGCGTGGACGGATGCTGGGGGCCGATGTTGAGCACCATGTCGGTGCTCTCCGTGGCGCCGCCGATCCCGACCATGGTCTCCGTCTTGGGAGTCATGCACACAGTCTGTCGTACATGCCCTGCGGCATGAATGCGGGGACCGCGCCACGGGCGGCGGTATGTCCCGGTCTGCGGGTCCGTCGTGGATTTCGCGCAAAGGGAAGGGCGGCGGCACATGGTGTGCCGCCGCCCCTCGCTCGCGTTTCCTGCCGGACCGGGTTCAGGACGCCGCGGTGCGCAGGCCCTGGATGTCGATCTGTTCCGTCTCGTCGTGGGCCGTCAGGTCGATGACCTGGCCGACGGCCTGCACCTGCGGGGCCAGGGGCTTGAAGCCGGACTCGGACTCCGCCTTGTGCACCGCGAGTGCCTCCTGTCCGACGACGTCGGCGAGGTCCTCGTTCTGCACGGACTCCATGGCCTCGTGCGACTTCTGCGTGCCGAAGAAGTCGAAACCGCCCTCGACGGTGGGGCGCCGCCGTGGCGGCGTCTGCGGTGCGACCGCCACAGCGGTCGGCACCGTGAAGTGCCCGCTGGAGTGCGCGGGCTTGGAGGCGATCGGCTCGGCCGGCTCGGTCTGCTCAGCGGTCACGGCGGCTTCAGCGGCCTCGGGCGCCTCGGCAGAACCGGGCTGTCCGCCGCCTCCGTCGCCCGGGCCGTCATTCCCGGGCGGGGTGTGTGCGGAAGGGGCCGCGGAGTCCGTGCGGGCCTCCTCGTCGCCCCGAGGAGCGGCTTCCCGCTCCGTCGCCGCGCCCGCCTCGGCAGAGGCTTCCGTGTCCGAGGCGAGGGGGTTCTCCTCCGAAGCGCCGCCCTCCGGAGCGCCGCCCTCCGGAGCGCTGTCTTCCGGAGCGCTGTCTTCCGAAGCGCCGTTCTCCGGAGCGCCGCCCTCCGTCGTGGTGTCCTCCGTCTCCTGCGGCGCCTCGTCGTCGGCGTCCCCCATCAGACGCACCAGCGCCGAGCCGGCCCGCAGGAAGAGCGCGGAGCCCTCCGGTGAGAACGCACGCGAGGCCCCTGAGCCGGCGTCGGTGTCCTTCTCAGGCTTGGTCTCCTGGTCCGGCTCCGGCTCCGGCTCCGCCGCTTCCGGAGCGGATGCCTTCGTACGATCCGTGCCGCCGTCCCTGTCCGCGTCCGCCGCGGGCAGCGCCCGCGCGGAGGGCGTCGTGTCGATCGCCAGCAGGCGCCGTCCCTCCAGGGCGCTCGCGCGCTCCGTCTCCGCCGTGGCGTACCGCCGCAGCAGGGCCGCGTGCTCGTTGCGCAGGTTGGCCAGCTCGGTGCGCTTGGCCCGGAGCTTGTGCTCCAGCTTGATGCGCAGCTCGCGTGACTCCTCCAGGTCGGTCTCCAGCTCGGCGACCCGCTCCTCGTGCTGCCACTCGTCGCTCGCCCGCGCGCGCATGAGGTCGGCGACGCGTTTACCCGCGGCCACGTCCCAGCTGCGCATGACGAACGCGCCTACAGCCGTCGTCACCGCGGCAGCCGCGGCCAGCCCACGGAGCACCATCGGCTCCGTGAACAGCCAGGGCCCCGCGGCGCAGAAGACCGAGACGCCGGCGATCACCGAAGGAGGCAACAGCCTGTGCAAGGGCGGAGAATGGCGGTGACGTCCACGTGGCATGGCCAGAAACTTACCGCGCGTAGGCGAATGATGGTGCCCCACCCGGTAAAAAGACGTCTACCCGAGGCCTTCACGGCGCCCCGGCGCCCGGGAAAGGGAACTTTCGCCTCCCGAATGCACCCCGGTCCGCGTCCGCGCGCATTCCCTTCGGACGCCGAGGCGCCATGACCGCTCACGGAGCCCCGACGCCGAGAGCAAGATCGTCTCGGGCCGGAGGCGGGCGCCGACCCCCCGCACCACCAGCGCCTCCGGAGCGCCGCCGGGGAACGGTCGCGGCGGCGCCGGAGAACGGTCGGAGCGTCCTCAGGGCGCCTTCAGGGCGCCTTCATCCGATTGCCCTGAATTCCGGCGGCGCGTCGCGCATTCGCCGCCGCTCAGCGATCGCTGAGCCGCTCGCTCAGCCACTGGAGTGCCGCCGGGATCTCCCGCCGCCAGGTGTTGTAGTTGTGACCGCCGCTGTCGAGGATGATCGACGAGATCCGGGTCGGCTTCTTGGTCTGTACCTGCTGTATGAACTTCTGCGTCGCCTTGTAGTTGTTCTCACCGACCCGGCTGCTGCTGACGAGCAGCGAGGTGTCGGACGCCGGCAGGTGATTGACGCACCACATGAGGTCGGCGCGGTTTTGCAGGTCCTTGTTCTTGCGGAAGAGATCGCCCGTGGTCGGGTCGATCGGCGCCTTGTAGTACGGGGACAGGCCCGCCCCGGCCGCGTACACGTCCGGGTGGTGCATCGCCAGCTTCAGCGCGCAGTAGCCGCCCGTCGAGTCGCCGATGACACCCCAGCTGCCGGGCCTCTTGCCCACCCGGTAGTGCGACGTGATCGTGCCGGGGAGGTCCTTCGCGAAGAACGACTCGGTCTGCGGCCCGCCCGGCACGTCCACGCACTCGGTGTCACGCGGCGGGGCCACGGTCGGGCGCATCATCACCAGGATCATCGGCTGCATCTTGCCGCTCTTGGCCAGATCGTGCGCCCTCTGGGGGTACTGCAGCCCGGTGATGAGCGCTTCCGCCGTACCCGGGTAACCGGTGAGCACGACGGCCGCCGGGAACGTGTGGGTGCGGTACTGCGGCTGGAAGTACTCCGGCGGGAGGTACACGTACGCGTGCGTGGCGATGTGCGTCGAAGGGCCCACTATGTCGACCTTCTGGATCTGGCCGCCGACCTCCTTGCGCGCGCCGCCCTGAACGGACACCCGCTGCGCGCTGATCACCTGGAGGGGATCGCCGCTCGCACCCCCGGCCCCGTGGTCGACGACCAGGCCCTGCTCCTTCTCCTGGCCGAACAGATCGGCCCAGCTGGCGTAGAACCCGAACTCCTGGTTGGAGGCCAGCGCGACCGAAGCGAAGACGGTGAGCTGAGTGGCGAACAGCAGACCGATCCGGCCGCTGACGGCCCGCCAGCCGCGCCTCGCCAGCCGCGGCCAGAGCAAGACCGTACCGACGAACAGAAGCACGGCGAGTGTGACCGCCAGCACCAGCACCTTGTTGCTCGTGAGACCCATCAGCTCTTCCCTGACTGCGCTTTCCGCCCCGGGCGGGCCCACGCCTTCGCGCTGACTTGCCCCGGACTTTCCTTCGGTTTTGAACCGGCTTTGTGATGGGGAGTGAACCTCTCTCCCCAAGACACCGTCCTAGAGGGCGCAATGTCGCCGGATGCCCGAATGGCGCCGGACTCAAGGTCTCTCGCAGAACTACGGGATGCGATGTCTGTCAGGATAGATGGGGAAAAGTCAGGTCAGGTTCCGGAGCGATCTGCGGTACGCCGCATACTCCGCGGCCCTCGCCCAGAGGTCGTCCCCGCGCTGATCGCCGGGGCCTGCACGATCGTGGGCCTCCTGGACATCGCCGCGGGCGTGTTCCCGCGCTTCCGGCACAGCCGTATGCACCGCATGGTCGAGGTCCTGCCGGGCTCGCTCGGTCCGTTCGCCGCGGCCCTGTCGCTGAGCGTCGGCATCCTGCTGCTGCTGCTCGCGCACGGACTGCGGCGGCGCAAGCGCCGGGCATGGCGCGCGGCCGTGCTGCTCCTCCCGGCGGGCGCCGTGTCGGAGTTCGTCTACCGCCACTCGGCGATCGGCGTCCTCATCTCCGTCGCGCTGCTGGTGCCGCTGCTGATCCACCGCGATGAGTTCGCGGCCCTGCCCGACCCGCGCAGCCGCTGGCGGGCACTCGCCAACTTCATCCTGATGAGCGCCGGCTCCCTCGGCCTCGGCCTCGTCATCGTCAGCGTGCACCCGCACCGCATGGTCGGCGACCCGAGCCTGTCGGACCGTATCGAGCACGTCCTGTACGGCCTGTTCGGGTTCGAGGGCCCGGTCGACTACACCGGCAACGCCTCCTGGACGGTGGGCTTCTCGCTCGGCGCGCTCGGACTGCTGACCGCGATCACCACGATCTACCTCGCTTTCCGGCCCGAACACCCGGCCGCCCGCCTCACCGAGGAGGACGAGACGCAGCTGCGCGCCCTGCTGCAGAAGCACGGTGCCCGCGACTCCCTCGGCCACTTCGCCCTGCGCCGCGACAAGGCAGTCGTCTTCTCGCCCAGCGGCAAGGCGGCTGTCACCTATCGCGTCGTGTCGGGTGTGATGCTGGCCAGCGGCGACCCCATCGGTGACGTGGAGGCGTGGCCCGGCGCCATCGAGCGCTTCATGGACGAGGCGAAGGCCCATTCCTGGACCCCCGCGGTCATGGGCTGCTCGGAGACGGGCGGCGAGGTGTGGACCCGGGAGACCGGCCTGGACGCCCTCGAACTGGGCGACGAGGCGGTGGTGGATGTCGCGGATTTCTCCCTCTCTGGGCGTGCGATGCGGAACGTGCGCCAGATGGTGAAGCGCATCGAGCGGGCGGGCTACGAAACGCGGGTACGGCGTATCCGTGACCTCGGCGAGGGCGAGCTCGACCGCATACGCCGCGCCGCGGAGGACTGGCGCGGCACCGACACCGAGCGCGGCTTCTCCATGGCCCTCGGGCGCATCGGCGACACGGCCGACGGTGACTGCCTGATCGCCACGGCCCACAACGCGGACGGGGAGGCGGGCCCGTACGGGGATCTGAAGGCCGTTCTGCACTTCGTGCCGTGGGGCAAGGACGGGGCTTCCCTCGACCTGATGCGCCGCGACCGCTCGGCGGACCCGGGCATGAACGAACTGCTGATCGTGGCCGCGCTCCAGGCCGCCCCGAAACTCGGCATCGAACACGTCTCGCTGAACTTCGCGATGTTCCGCTCCGCCCTGGCACGCGGCGAGAAGATCGGCGCCGGTCCGGTGCTGCGGGCCTGGCGCGGGCTGCTGGTCTTCCTCTCCCGCTGGTTCCAGATCGAGTCCCTGTACAAGTTCAACGCGAAGTTCCAGCCTCGCTGGGAGCCGCGCTTCGTCGTGTACGCCCACTCCCGCGACCTGCCGCGCATCGGCTTCGCGGCGATGCAGGCGGAGGGGTTCGTGAACCTCGCGCTGCCCCGCCTCCTGCGCCGCTCGGCGCCGGCTCCCCGGCCCTGCGCTCACAGCGTCGCGGAGCGGGGAGTCCATACGGCGAGCCGCCCCGCCTGACCCGCGGGACGCCGGGAACGCCGAGGCGGGGCGGGCCACGAGCCACGCCGCCGCTCCGGCCCCCGGCCGCACCGGGCCGTCGTCCCGCCTGGGGGGCGCCGGGTGCCCCCCACGCGGCCGAACGGGGGGCCACCGGGGGCCTACGCTGAACGTATGAGCACGAAGACCGGGCGGGGCCACGTGACAGGGCTTCCGACATGGGACCGCTGTGCGGTCATGGGGGTGGTCAATGTCACCCCCGACTCCTTCTCCGACGGCGGTCGCTGGTTCGACACCACCGCGGCCGTGAAGCACGGCCTCGACCTGGTCGCCGAGGGCGCCGACCTGGTCGACGTCGGCGGTGAGTCCACGCGCCCCGGTGCCACCCGCGTGGACGAGGCCGAGGAGCTCAGGCGCGTCGTCCCCGTCGTCCGCGGCCTCGCCTCCGAAGGCGTCACGGTGTCCGTGGACACCATGCGTGCCCGTGTCGCCGAGCAGGCTCTCGCCGCCGGCGCCGTTCTCGTCAACGACGTCAGCGGCGGCCTCGCCGACCCCGGCATGATCCCGGCCGTGGCGGCCTCCGGGGCCCCGTTCGTGGTCATGCACTGGCGCGGCTTCCTGGAGGGAGGCAACGTCAAGGGCGTGTACGAGGACGTCGTCACCGAAGTAGTCGATGAGCTGCACGCGCGCGTGGAGGCCGTCCTGGCGGGCGGCATCGCGGCCGACCGGATCGTCCTCGACCCCGGCCTCGGCTTCTCCAAGGAGGCCGGGCACGACCTCGCCCTGCTCGCCCGGCTCGACCGTCTGCGCTCTCTGGGGCACCCCCTGCTGGTGGCCGCCTCCCGCAAACGGTTCCTCGGCCGGGTCCTGGCCGGTCCCGACGGCGCACCGCCGCCCGCACGCGAGCGGGACGCCGCCACGGCCGCCGTCTCCGCGCTCGCCGCGCAGGCCGGCGCCTGGGCCGTACGCGTGCACGAGGTACGGGCGACGGCGGACGCCGTACGCGTCGCGCGCGCCATCGAAGGAGCCCGGTGAGCACCGCCCACACCGACGTCGAACAGGTCGAGCAGGCCAACATCGCCTTCTACGAGGCGATGGAACGGGGCGACTTCGACGAAGTGTCCTCGCTCTGGCTCGCGCCCGCCGACCTGGGCGTCGACGAGGAGTACCACGACCCGGCGGCCACCGGCGTGGTCTCCTGCATCCACCCGGGCTGGCCCGTGCTGACCGGCCGCGGCGAGGTCCTCAGGTCGTACGCGCTGATCATGGCGAACACCGATTACATCCAGTTCTTCCTGACCGACGTCCATGTCTCCGTGACCGGCGACACCGCCCTGGTGACCTGCACCGAGAACATCCTCAGCGGCGGCCCCGCCCCCGAGGAGGGCGCCGAGCTGGGGCCGCTCGTCGGCCAGCTGGTGGTCGCCACGAATGTGTTCCGCCGCACTCCCGACGGCTGGAAGCTCTGGTCGCACCACGCCTCCCCCGTGCTGACGGAGGCCGGCGAGGAGGAAGAGGACGAATCCCCCGGATGAGGGCGGGGTCAGCCGCGCCGGATTGGGTAGGCGGCCGGTAAGTGGTCGGAATCACCTACTCCTGGGTACGGAGCGGCTGCCACCCCGCAACCCGCCCTGTTCCCCAGGGGAAACGCTCGACGAACCCGCATGAGCGTCGCGGGGGCGCACGCCCCCGCGCATGGGCGGTGTCAGTGCTCGCAGGTAGATTCGTTCGAGGCCGGTGTACCGACCTCACCCGGTGAGAACCTGCCGCTACCGACGATTGCAGGAGTGATTCGCGTGGATCGTGTCGCGCTGCGCGGCCTCAAGGCCCGCGGGCACCACGGCGTGTTCCCCAAGGAGCGCGAGGAAGGCCAGACCTTCATCGTGGACCTCGTCCTGAGCCTGGACGCCCGGCCGGCCGCGGCCGACGACGACCTGTCGAAGACCGTGCACTACGGCATCGTCGCGGAGGAGGTGGTCGCGCTGATCGAGGGCGAACCCGTCGATCTGATCGAGACGCTCGCCGAGCGCATCGCCTTCTCCTGCCTCAAGCACGCCCCGGTCCTGGAGGTCGAGGTCTGCGTGCACAAACCGGACGCACCGATCACGGTCCCCTTCGACGACGTGACCGTCACCATCACCCGGAGCCGAGTATGACCGCATTCTTCACCGCGGGTCAGAGCGACCCGACCGTCCAGCCGGTGCCCTCGTCCGTGGTGGAGCGCGTGGACGCCGCCGACACGACCCTGCAGAACCCCAAGCTGGCCGTGATCTCGCTGGGATCGAACCTGGGCAACCGCCTGGAGACGCTCCAGGGCGCCATCGACGCCTTCGAGGACACCCCGGGCATGCGGGTCAAGGGGGTCTCGCCCGTGTACGAGACCGAGCCGTGGGGCGTGGAGCCGGGCAGCCAGCCCGCCTACTTCAACGCGGTGATCGTCGTGAAGACGACCCTGCCCCCTTCGTCCCTCCTGGAACGCGCGCACGCCGTCGAGGAGGCGTTCGACCGGGTGCGCGGCGAGCGCTGGGGGGCACGCACCCTTGATGTGGACATCGTTGCCTACGCGGAGGTCGTCTCAGACGATCCCGTCCTGACGCTGCCCCACCCGCGGGCCCATGAGCGGGCCTTCGTCCTCGCCCCGTGGTACGACCTGGACCGCGAGGCCCGGCTCCCCGGCCATGGCCCGGTGGCCGACCTGCTCACCGCCGTCACCCGGGACGGCGTGACGCCGCGCGGCGACCTGGAACTCCGGCTGCCCGAGTAGTCGTTAAGGTCTAACAGGCAGGGCTGTGGGCTGACGAAGGGGCATCGTGAAAGAGCTGCGCATCAGGACTCTGGCAGCGGTGTTCGTGGTGGCGGGAGTGCTGTCCTGGGCGGGCGCCCGGCTGTGGAGTTCTGTGGGCAGCCTGCCCCGGGTCCCCTTGGCCGCGCCCATCGTCCTCGCCCTGATCGCCGTGGTCCTGCTGGCCACGGCGCTCTCGCTCCGCTCCCGGCTCAGGGCCCAGCGGGAGCGGCGCCCCGGAGCCAAGGGGGTCGACCCGCTGATGGCGGCCCGTGCGGTCGTCTTCGGCCAGGCCAGCGCCCTGGTGGCGTCCCTGGTCTCCGGGATGTACGGAGGCACGGGCGTCTTCCTGCTTCAGTCCCTGGACATCCCCGCCGTCCGTGACCAGGCCATCTACGCCGGCTTCTCGGTCGTGGGCGGGATCGCCGTCATAGCGGCGGCGTTCTTCCTGGAGCGCGTCTGCAAGCTTCCGGAGGACGAGGACAACGACACCGCCGCGCGGGCGTCCTAGTCGGCGGGGTCACCTGCGGTGCGCTTCGGTGTGTGCGGTGCCCGGGCGATGGAGCCGTGTACTGGCGGGGTCGTCGTGTCTGGTCCGGCGGGTTGTCGTCTGCGGGTGCGCTGTGGCAATTCGCGCAGTTCCCCGCGCCCCCATCGACCGGGCTCCCGTCCGTTGTCGACTGCGGGTCCGCTGTGGCAATTCGCGCAGTTCCCCGCGCCCCCATCAACCCGATTCCGGTGCGTTGTCGTCTGTGGGTCCGCTGTGGTTCTCGCACAGTTCCCCGCGCCCCTGATCGATGCGCTCCGGGCCGTTGTGGGCTGCGGGTTGTCGGGGGGCATCGGCGCCTCCGTGGCGGAGTCGCGTGGCGGGCACAGCCCGACGCTCGGGGTGTGCCGGTGTGTCCTATAGGGGCGCGGGGAACTGCGCGAAATGCCACGGCGCACCCCGCGGACTACGACGTACGACAAGTCCCCTCACACAGCCAGCCCGCGCGGAGCGCTATCGCGCCATGATGAGGCTCATCGCCTCGTTCCGGGTGGCCGCGTCCCGCAACTGCCCCCGCACCGCCGACGTGATCGTCTTCGCCCCGGGCTTCCGGATCCCCCGCATCGACATGCACATGTGCTCGCACTCGACCACGACGATCACCCCGCGCGGCTCGAGTATCTCCATCAGCGAGTCGGCTATCTGCGTGGTCAACCGTTCCTGGACCTGCGGCCGGCGCGCATAGACGTCCACGAGCCGGGCCAGCTTGGACAGTCCCGTGATCTTCCCGCTGGTTGACGGGATGTAGCCGACATGCGCGACGCCCCGGAACGGCACCAGGTGGTGCTCGCAGGTGGAGAACACCTCGATGTCCTTCACCAGCACCATCTCGTCGTGGCCGAGGTCGAACGTCGTCGTGAGGACGTCCTCCGGCTTCTGCCAAAGCCCCGCGAATATCTCGCGGTAGGCACGAGCGACCCGGCCCGGCGTCTCGCGCAGCCCCTCGCGGTCCGGGTCCTCTCCGACCGCGATGAGCAGCTCGCGTACGGCGTTCTCCGCGCGCTTCTCGTCGAACTCGCTGATCGTGCCCTCGCCGTCCAGCGTCACCGGGTCGGTCATCTGGTGCCTCGTTCCTGCTCGTGCGACGCGCACGGAATACGCGCGTCGGGTGCGGTCCCATGCAAAGGCCGCGCCCCCCAGGCTAGAACCCTGGGGGGCGCGGCTGAAATTCCGGGCCCGCGAAGGCCCTGGGAGGAGCGTTGGTCAGCTCTCCCGGTGGTCCTCCGGAGCCTTCTCCGTGGGGAGGGACTCGGTGGCGTTGGCGATGGCCGGCGTCGCGCCGTTCGCCCCGTTCGTCAGTGCGAGCTCCTTCGGGGAGAGCACCGGCGGGCGGGTGGACGGCGTGCGGCGCGAGGAACCCGTCCAGGCGGGCCGCGGCGGGCGCTTGACGATGGGGGCGAAGATCTCGGCGATCTCCTCCTTGCCCAGGGTCTCCTTCTCCAGGAGGGCAAGAACCAGGTTGTCGAGGACGTCGCGGTTCTCGACCAGGATCTCCCAGGCTTCGTTGTGCGCGTTCTCGATGAGCTTCTTGACCTCTTCGTCGACGAGCGCCGCGACCTCTTCCGAGTAGTCACGCTGGTGAGCCATCTCACGTCCGAGGAACGGCTCGGTGTTGTCGCCGCCGAACTTGATCGCTCCCAGGCGCTCGGTCATGCCGTACTGCGTGACCATCGCGCGGGCCGTCGACGTGGCCTTCTCGATGTCGTTCGCGGCACCCGTGGTGGGGTCGTGGAAGACGAGCTCCTCGGCCGCACGGCCGCCCAGCATGTAGGCCAGCTGGTCCAGCATCTCGTTGCGGGTCGTGGAGTACTTGTCCTCGTCCGGGAGCACCATCGTGTAACCGAGGGCCCGGCCACGGGACAGGATCGTGATCTTGTGGACCGGGTCGGAGTTCGGCGAGGCCGCCGCGACCAGGGCGTGGCCGCCCTCGTGGTACGCGGTGATCTTCTTCTCCTTGTCCGACATGATCCGGGTCCGCTTCTGCGGGCCCGCGACCACACGGTCGATCGCCTCGTCGAGCATGAGGTTGTCGATGAGCTTGCGGTCGCTGCGGGCCGTGAGCAGCGCCGCCTCGTTCAGCACGTTCGACAGGTCGGCGCCGGTGAAGCCGGGGGTGCGGCGGGCGACGGCCGAGAGGTCGACGTCCGGGGCGACCGGCTTGCCCTTCTGGTGGACCTTGAGGATCTCCAGACGGCCCTGCATGTCCGGGCGGTCGACCGCGATCTGGCGGTCGAAGCGGCCGGGGCGCAGAAGGGCCGGGTCGAGGATGTCCGGGCGGTTCGTGGCGGCGATGAGGATCACGCCGCCCTTCACGTCGAAGCCGTCCATCTCGACCAGGAGCTGGTTCAGCGTCTGCTCGCGCTCGTCGTGACCGCCGCCGAGGCCGGCGCCGCGGTGACGGCCGACCGCGTCGATCTCGTCGACGAAGACGATCGCCGGGGCGTTCGCCTTGGCCTGCTCGAACAGGTCGCGGACCCGGGAGGCACCGACACCGACGAACATCTCGACGAAGTCGGAACCGGAGATCGAGTAGAAGGGCACACCGGCCTCGCCGGCCACCGCACGTGCGAGGAGGGTCTTACCCGTACCGGGAGGCCCGTACAGGAGCACGCCCTTGGGGATCTTGGCGCCGACGGCCTGGAACTTGGCCGGTTCCTGGAGGAACTCCTTGATCTCCTGGAGCTCCTCGACCGCCTCGTCCGCGCCCGCGACATCCGAGAACGTCGTCTTCGGGGTGTCCTTGGTGATGAGCTTGGCCTTGGACTTCCCGAAGTTCATGACCCGGGAGCCGCCGCCCTGCATCTGATTCATCAGGAACAGGAACACGACCACGATCAGGACGAAGGGCAGCAGCGAGAGCAGGATCGAGACAAAGGGGTTCTGCTTGGACGGCGAGACCGTGTAGCCGTCCGGGATCTGCTTGCTCTGGAACTTGTCCTGCAGGGTCTGGGCGATGGTCACGCCCTGGTGGCCGATGTAGCTCGCCTGGATCTTGGAGCTGCCATCGACCTTCACGCCGTTCTTGAGCGAGACCTTGATGATCTGCTCGTCGCCGGTGGTCAGTTTGGCCGACTGCGCCTTGTTCTCATTGATCGCCGCCACGACCTGGCCGGTGTCCACCGTCTTGTAGCCGCCGGAAGAGCCGACGACCTGCATCAACACGACCACGGCAAGGACGGCCAGCACGATCCACATGACCGGCCCACGGAAGTATCGCTTCACGTCCATCCATACGGAGCGGTGTCGCCCCGTCCCTCCTGCCATAGTGAGTTTGATAAAGACAGTTCTTCTGACGGTACCCCAGGATTGTCACCCGAAGCCGCAGGGGACTCCCGGCATACCGTCCACGCATGCTCCAACGGCGAGAGGCCCCGAAGGGTTCCCGCTCGTTTCAAACGGACCGTGCCCGGCAGGTACGGCCGCCGCCCGGGGCGACCGTACCCCCGTGGATTCAGCCGCCGTAGACGTGAGGCGCGAGCGTACCGACGAACGGAAGGTTGCGGTACTTCTCGGCATAGTCGAGGCCGTAGCCCACGACGAACTCGTTCGGGATGTCGAAGCCGACCCACTCGACGTCGATGGCGACCTTGGCGGCGTCGGGCTTGCGCAGCAGCGTGCACACCTTCAGGGAGGCGGGCTCGCGGGAGCCGAGGTTGGAGATCAGCCACGACAGGGTCAGGCCGGAGTCGATGATGTCCTCGACGATCAGGACGTGCCGGCCCTTGATGTCGGTGTCGAGGTCCTTGAGGATCCGCACGACGCCGGAGGACTGGGTGCCCGCGCCGTAGGAGGACACGGCCATCCAGTCCATGGTGAGGGGGGTGGACAGCGCCCGGGCGAGGTCGGCCATGACCATGACCGCGCCCTTGAGCACGCCGACGATCAGCAGGTCCTTGCCCGCGTACTCAGCGTCGATCTTCGCGGCCAGCTCGGCCAGCTTCGCGTCGATCTCTTCTTTGGTGATGAGCACCTGCTGGAGGTCGGCACCCATGTCTTTCGCGTCCACCCGCATCACTTTCGGTCGTCCCGCACTTGTCGCACACTCACCGCCGGGGTGCCGCCGCCTTCGCAGGCGGTCGGCCGTGCCCGGACGTCCGCACGGCGTCCGCAGCGTTCCGTCTGCGGCCCGTACGGCCTGAGCGTGCTCTCCGTTCCGGCCGCGGCGCACCCCCTCGGGGCCCGTTCGCGTGGCCGACCGGTCATGCCCCGAAGGGGCGGCCGGGCGCCCCCTTCGGGGGCGCGTTTTCAGCCTTGCCGAATCACCAGTCTGCCACCCTGCCGCTGAGCGACCACCCTGCCGGGGAGGTTGATGGCTCCCTGGCCGCGCCAGCCGGTGATCAGACGGTCGACTTCCTCGATGTGGCGGGCGAAGAGGGAGCCGGCCGGAGCGCCGGCCTCGATGGCGGCGCGGCGCAGGATGCGGCGGCGCACGGCGGGGGGCAGCGCGTAGAGCTTGGCGCACTCCAGGAGGCCGGTGGCGTCCCTTACGGCGGACTCCGCCTGGCTGGCCCAGGCGTCGAGGGCGTCGGCGTCGTCACGGGAGAGCTGCGCGGTGCGGGCGAGGGCTTCCACCACACCTTTGCCGAGGGCCTTCTCCAGGGCAGGCAGGCCCTCGTGGCGGAGGCGGGAGCGGGTGTAGGAGGGGTCCGTGTTGTGGGGGTCGTCCCAGACGGGCAGGGACTGGGCCATGCAGGCCTTGCGCGCGGTCTGGCGGTCGATGTGCAGGAAGGGGCGGCGGTAGCGGCCGTCGGCCCCCGAGACCGCGGCCATGCCGGACAGCGAGCGGATGCCGGATCCGCGGGCGAGACCGAGCAGGACGGTTTCAGCTTGGTCGTCGCGGGTGTGCCCCAGGAGGATCGCGGCGGCGCCGTGGCGGGCGGCGGCGGCGTCCAGGGCGGCGTAGCGGGCGTCGCGGGCGGCTGCTTCGGGGCCGCCGTCCCGGCCGACGGTCACGGCGACGGACTCGGCCGGGGACATGCCGAGTTCACGCAGGCGCAGGACGACTTCTTCCGCGCGCAGATCGGAGCCGGGCTGCAGCCCGTGGTCCACGGTGATGCCTCCGGCCCGGATACCGATCCTGGGGGCCTCGAAGGCCAGGGCGGAGGCCAGCGCCATGGAGTCGGCGCCGCCCGAGCACGCCACGAGCACGAGCGGCGCGGGTGGCGCGGGCGGACGCTCGTGCGGGGCCTGACGGCCGGGGTGCTCTCCGCTGTGCTGTTCTGCGGTGTGCTGTGCGGTGTGTTCGATGAGGATGTCGTGGAGGACGCGGCGGACCGCCAGGCGTATCGCCGCGACCGCAGGATGGGGACCCATGTCCGGTTCCCTTCTGAAGTTATCGGGGGGTGAGCCCGAAGTCGGTCACTCAGAGTGTGACGATGGTGACAGAAACGGGCCGTTCCCCGAGCATTGCACGCCTACGCATGGCCCACGGTCCCTCGGACGAGTGATTGGCGAGGCGTTCACCTGCCGACGGCCGGATTCGTTTGACTACGCTCGCGTGGATCTCTCGCTTGGATCTTTCGCATGAATTCCATGCATGGATCCCCAGGTCCACGTGTGGCTCCCACGCATGGATCTCATGAGTCGGCCTTGCGGTGCACCCGCGCGATCCAGTCCGCCGGTTTGGCGATCTCCGTCTTGGTCGGAAGTGTGTTCGGCGACGTCCATACGCGGTTGAAACCGTCCATGCCGACCTGTTCGACGACCGCCCGCACGAACCGCTCGCCGTCGCGGTACTGCCTGAGCTTGGCGTCCAGCCCGAGGAGTCTGCGCAGCGCTAGGTCGAGCCGGGACGCGCCCTTGGCCCGGCGCTGCTGGAACTTCTCACGGATCTCGGCGACAGACGGGACGACGTCCGGTCCGACGCCGTCCATCACGAAGTCGGCGTGGCCCTCCAGCAGGGACATCACCGCCGTCAGGCGTCCGAGGATCTCCCGCTGCGCGGGTGTCTGCACGAGCTCCACGAGGGAACGCCCGTCGTCACCCTCTTCTCCCTCCGGGCGCCCGCCCGCAAGCGACTGGGCGGCCTCCCGGACGCGCTCCAGGACCGTCATGGGGTCGATCTCCGTCTCCCCCAGGAAAGACTGGATCTCGCCCTCCAGGTGATCGCGCAGCCAGGGCACCGCGGTGAACTGGGTGCGGTGGGTCTCCTCGTGCAGGCAGACCCAGAGCCGGAAGTCGTGGGGGCGCACGTCGAGTTCGCGCTCCACGTGCACGATGTTGGGCGCGACCAGCAGGAGTCGGCCGCCGCCGTTCTCTCCGGCGGGCAGATCCCGGGCGGCCGGGGCGAAGGTCTCGTACTGGCCGAGGACCCGGGAGGACAGGAACGACAGGAGCATGCCCAGCTCCACCCCGGTGACCTTGCCGCCGACGGCGCCGAGGACGGCTCCGCCCGGGGTGTTCCCGCGCCGTTCCTGCATCTTGTCGAGGAGCGGTTTGAGGATCTCCCGGAAACCGGCGACGTTCGCCCGGACCCATCCGGGGCGGTCCACGACGAGGACGGGGGTGTCGTGGGCGCCCTCCTGTCCCATACGGGTAAAGCCCCGGACGTGCTCCTCCGAGGCCTTCGCATGCCGGCGCAGCTCCGCGACGACGGCCCGGGCCTCGTCACGACTCACCTCGGGGCCCGGCCGCACAAGCCGGGTCGCGGTCGCCACCGCCAGATTCCAGTCGACCATCTCGGCACCACCGATGCTCGTCATGTGTCAACCGTACGTGCTGATGTGCGGACACGGTGAGGGTTGCGGCACCGTCATGGACCCCGGGCGCGCGGCCCGCGATGCCAGTGGTGCCGGGTGCTCGGCGCCGTGCGGGTCGTCGCGCCGAGCCGTCAACGGCACCCGCACCCCGCGAGTGCCGCCGCCGTGCGGTCGAGGGCCGCTCTCGCCGCCGACTGGTCCATCGAGCCGTCCGTCAGGAACGCGAACGCCAGCAGACGGCCGTCGGCGTCCACCACGGTCCCGGCGAGCGTGTTGACGCCGGTCAGGGTGCCCGTCTTGGCCCGGACCAGCCCGACCCCCGAGTAGTCGGCGGCGTCCGCGTAGCGGTCGCTGAGCGTGCCCGTGAAGCCCGCCACCGGCAGCCCGGTCAGGACGGGCCGGAGTTCGGGGTGCGCCGGGGATCCCGCGGTCGCCAGCAGCCGCGTCAGCAGGTCCGCGGTGAGTCTGTCCTGCCGGTTCAGACCGCTGCCGTCGTGGAACTGCGCCCCGGCGAGCGGGAGTCCGAGCCTCTGCAACTGGGCGTGGATCGCCGCCGCGCCCCCGTCGAAGTCCGGCTGCCCGCCGGTGGCGAGGGCGGTCTGGCGGGCGAGGGTCTCGGCGATGTCGTTGTCGCTGTTGGTCAGCATCCGCTCGACCACGGTGGACAGCGGGGGCGACTGGACCGAGGCCAGGGCCTCGGCACGCGGGGTCGCCCTGGCCGCGGAGACCGTGGTGGCCGTGGTCCGGATGCCGCGCTCCCGCAGCAGACCGCCGAACGTCCGGGCGGCGTCCCCGGCCGGGTCCGTGCTGCGCTGGGCCGGTCCGCTGGTGGAGCCGTCCTGGCGGCCCTCGTCGGCCGTCAGCGCGGTGACCGGCGCGAGGTTGTCGTTCGCCCCGATCGGGTGCAGGGCCGGCCCGGTGAAGAGAGAGGCGTCGTAGGAGAGGGTCACCGAGGCCGTGTGGCGCTTCTTCAGGGCCGCCGCGGTCTCGTCCGCGAGGGTGCGCAGGCTCGCCCAGCCGTCGGCCTTCGCGCGGGCGGTCAGGGTCGGGTCGCCGCCGCCGACGAGCACCAGTGCGCCGCTCCCCGGCTCCAGCACCGTGCGCGTGGTGAAACGGTGGTCCGCGCCGGCCGCGGAGAGCACGGCGACGGCCGTGGCGATCTTAGTCGTGGAGGCGGGCGTCAGCGCGTCGCTCACGTCCTTGCCGTACAGCCGCCGCCCCGTCGCCACGTCCACGACGGCGGCGGAGCGCCGGGAGCCGAGGGAGTCGTCGTCCAGGAACTTGCCCAGGACGGACCCCAGATCGGGTCCGACCGGCGCGGACTTGGTGGTGTTCACGGCACCGCCGCCGAGCACGGCGAGCACGGGGGCCGCGCTCGGCGCGGCGGCGGGCGCCTGGGCCACCGTGCCGGAACCGCGTGCGTGATCTGCGCCACCCCGGCCACCCCACGCTGCGGCTCGCTCCCGCTCGGCCGTACGCTGACCCGCGGAGTCCCAGGGACCGGCGGCGGTCACGGCCCCGGCCGCGAGCGCCAGGCCCGCGGCGGTCGCGACGGCCGCGAGCTGTGGGGTCGTAAGCCCCCCGGAGCGCGGGCGCACGGCGCGCGCGACCCGCGTGACGTGCGGTTTCACCACCGCACCGAACCGCGTCACGCGCGGAGCGGCGCCCTCGGTGTCCTGCCGCGCACCAGGTTTCACGGCCTGGGCCAGATGCGCCAGGCGCGGCCTCACGGCTCGCACAACCCGTGCGAGACGCGGCCCCGCGGCCCGCCAGGCCCTCAGCTCCCGCACGACCACCAGCCCCTTTCGCGATCACACAGCTGCGTGAGGGACACTTAATCACCAGAACTATGTGCTGATCATGGAGGAGCCACCGGTGGAGTTCGACGTCACGATCGAGATCCCGAAGGGTTCGCGGAACAAGTACGAGGTGGACCACGAGACCGGTCGGATCCGCCTGGACCGTCGTCTCTTCACCTCGACCGCCTACCCGACCGACTACGGCTTCGTCGAGAACACCCTCGGCGAGGACGGCGACCCGCTGGACGCGCTGGTCATCCTGGACGAGCCGACTTTCCCGGGCTGCCTCATCAAGTGCCGGGCCATCGGCATGTTCCGTATGACGGACGAGGCCGGCGGCGACGACAAGCTGCTGTGCGTGCCGGCCACCGACCCGCGTGTGGAGCACCTGCGCGACATTCACCACGTGTCGGAGTTCGACCGCCTGGAGATCCAGCACTTCTTCGAGGTCTACAAGGACCTGGAGCCCGGCAAGTCCGTCGAGGGCGCCAACTGGGTGGGCCGCACGGAGGCCGAGGTCGAGATCGAGCGCTCCTACAAGCGCTTCAAGGAGCAGGGCGGTCACTGACCCCTCACGTCCTGCGGGCCGCGTGACCCCGACGGGGTGACGCGGCCCGTTCGCGTACCGGTGCGCATACTGAGGCGTACGGGAGGTATGCGAGAGAAACACACGCAGACGCAGCCAAGGCGAGGCGGGAGCAGGTGGCGGAGCCGGACGCGGAGGACCGCAAGCCGCGGTCGGACGAGGCGCGCAGCACGTTCACGCCCGAGGGGCGGGACGAGAGCGACTCCGCCCTGACATCCGAGCTCACCGTCCCCACGCTCTTGCCCCCGCCGCCCTCGGC
Source organism: Streptomyces sp. NPDC047022 (assembly GCF_040644155.1). Taxonomy (NCBI): domain Bacteria; kingdom Bacillati; phylum Actinomycetota; class Actinomycetes; order Kitasatosporales; family Streptomycetaceae; genus Streptomyces; species Streptomyces sp. NPDC047022. The sequence goes on from NZ_JBEYVV010000020.1 coordinate 48,589, forward strand.
AGGCGCGGAAGCCTCCACGACATCAGAGTTCGCCGTGCCCGAGGGGCTGGCCCTGCCGCCTGCGGTGGTCGGCGAGGCGGAGACGCCCTCCGAGTTCGCCCTCCCGAAGGGCCTGGAGGCGCCGCACGCGCTCGTGACGGAGCCGGAGGGCTCGGCGTTCAGCCCGCCGAGCACCTACAGCGCCGGGCAGGCCCCTGCGGCGTTCACTCCGCCCTCCGGGATCCCCGCGGTCCGGCTGACCAAGGAGGCGCCCTGGCAGGACCGGATGCGCACCATGCTGCGCATGCCGGTGGCCGAGCGGCCCGCGCCCGAGCCGGCGCAGAAGACCGGCGAGAGCGGCCCCGCCGTGCCGCGCGTGCTCGACCTGACCCTCCGCATCGGCGAACTGCTCCTCGCGGGCGGTGAGGGCGCCGAGGACGTGGAGGCGGCGATGTTCGCGGTGTGCAGGTCCTACGGGCTGGACCGCTGCGAGCCGACGGTCACCTTCACGCTGCTGTCGGTCTCCTACCAGCCGTCCCTGGTCGACGACCCGGTGACCTCCTCGCGGACCGTGCGACGCCGCGGCACCGACTACACGCGCCTGTCGGCCGTGTTCGGACTCCTGGCCGACCTCAGCGACCCGGAGACGACGGTCTCTCTGGAAGAGGCGTACCGGCGGCTCGCCGAGATCCGCCGCAATCGCCACCCCTACCCCGGCTGGGCGCTGACCGGGGCGAGCGGACTGCTCGCAGGCGCGGCCTCCGTGCTCGTCGGCGGTGATCTGGTCGTGTTCGTCGCGGCGGCGCTCGGCGCGATGCTCGGCGACCGGCTGGCCTGGCTGTGCGCGGGGCGCGGTCTGCCGGAGTTCTACCAGTTCACCGTGGCCGCTATGCCCCCGGCCGCGATCGGCGTCGCGCTGACGGTCGCCCATGTGAACGTGAACGCGTCCGCGGTGGTCACCGGTGGACTGTTCGCGCTGCTGCCCGGTCGGGCCCTGGTGGCGGGCGTGCAGGACGGGCTGACCGGCTTCTACATCACCGCGGCGGCACGCCTGCTGGAGGTCATGTACTTCTTCGTCGGCATCGTCATCGGCGTGCTGGTGATCCTGTACTTCGGAGTGAAGCTGAACGCGCCGCTCAACCCCGACGCGGCCCTGAACATCACCTCGCGGCCGGTCGTGCAGATCATCGCGTCGATGCTGCTGTCCCTGACCTTCGCCGTGCTGCTCCAGCAGGAGCGCTCCACGGTGCTCTGGGTGACCCTCAACGGGGGCGTCGCCTGGAGCGTGTACGGCGCGATGGTGTACCCGGGCCACCTCTCGCCGGTCGCCTCGACGGCCGTCGCGGCGGGGCTGGTGGGCCTGTTCGGGCAGTTGCTGGCGCGCTACCGGTTCGCATCCGCGCTGCCGTACACGACGGCCGCGATCGGGCCACTGCTGCCCGGTTCCGCGACGTACTTCGGACTGCTGTCGATCGCGCAGAACCACGTGGACAAGGGCCTGGTGTCGCTGGCCAAGGCGGCCTCCCTCGCCATGGCCATCGCGATCGGTGTGAACCTGGGGTCCGAGATCTCCCGGCTGTTCGTGCGGGTGAGCTCCGCCGGGGTCCGGCGGGCGGCCAAGCGGACCCGGGGGTTCTGACCCGCGCGTTGTGATCGCCGGGCGACGCTCCGGACTCGCGGGTCCGGCGATGCTCCGGTCGCCCTGGTCCTACGGGGCGCGGTAGCCCTGGTCGTACGGGTACTGCTCGCCCTGCCGGGGGTCCTCGTAGTGGCCCTGACCCTGGCCCTGGTACTGGTCCTGCCCCGAGCCGTACGGCTGCTGCGGGTGGACCTGAGGCCGCTGCTGGGCGTACGGCTGAGCGGCCTGGCCCTGGTACTGGCCGTGGTCCTGGTACTGACCGTGGTCCTGATACTGACCGTGGCCCTGGTACTGGCTGTGGTCCTGATACTGACCGTGGCCCTGGTACTGACCGTGGCCCTGGTACTGATCCGCGCCGTAGGGCTGCTGAGCGCCGTTCGCGTAGGCGTCGCCCTGGTCGCCGTACGACTGGTACGCGCTCTGGTCCTGGGGGGACGGCGCCACGGTGCGCAGCCGGGTCGTCGCGTCGTCCATGACCGGCTGCTGCGGGAAGGAGGGATCCGTCGGGGTCTGCGGCGGGTTGTTCCGGGCCTTGGAGCGCGCCCGCAGCAACTCGATGACGACCGGGATCACCGAGACGAGGATGACCAGGATGAGAATGCCCTCGATGTTGTTCTTGACGAAGGCGATATTGCCCAGCCAGGAACCGAGCAGGGTGACGCCGGCACCCCACAGGACGCCGCCGATCACGTTGAAGACGACGAACGAGCGGTACTTCATGCCGCTGACACCGGCGATGATCGGCGTGAACGTGCGCACGATGGGCACGAAACGGGCCAGGACCAGGGACTTCGGACCGTACTTCTCGAAGAACTCGTGGGCCTTGACGACGTTCTCCTGCTTGAACAGGCGGGAGTCCGGGCGGTTGAACAGCGAGGGGCCGACCTTCTTGCCGAACATGTATCCCGCCTGGTCGCCCAGGATCGCGGCGAGGCAGATCAGGGCTATGGCGCCCCAGAGCGGGAAGTGCATCTGATGGGACGTGATCAGCAGGCCGCAGGTGAACAGCAGCGAGTCGCCCGGCAGGAAGAAGCCGATCAGGAGGCCCGACTCGGCGAACACCACCAGGAGCAGGCCCCAGATGCCGAAGGTGTCCAGGAGGTGGTTCGGATCCAGCCAGCTCGGTCCGAGGGCAAGCGTCGTCACGGTTCCGGGCTCCTGATGGGTGAGGGAAGTGCGGCGTCCTGAGGGCTGCCGGCAGACGATGGCCGGACAAAGCTATCAACGCACGGTGTCTTCGCCAGGTTCCACCAGTGTCCCCGGTATGCACTGTGGGCGAACCAGGGCAAACCTGTGAGTCATGGACCCGCATGAGTAAGGGGCACCCACCATGGGTGGCCGCCCCTTACCGCCGCCCCTTCCGGCACCCTCAGGCCGCGTGCCGTACCGCGTTCGCCAGGATCGCCTCCTGGAGGTGCTCGGCGAGGCCCGGCCGCATGGAGTCGTAGTACGCCTTGAAGCGCTCGTCGGACACGTACATGCCGCCGAGGCACTGGTGGAGTTCGTACGAGCACTCGTAGAACCATCGGCAGATGTGCTGCCGGTGTTCCTCGGCCAGGTCCATGGCCGGCTCGCCCGTCGGCGGCTCACCGGCGGCCACCAGGGCGGTGTAGCGCTCACCCCAGGCATCGGCCTCGACCTGCACCCGCTTCCAGTCGTCCTTGGTGTAGCGGGCGGTCCGGCGCCGCGACTCCGCGTATTCATCGGTGCCGCCCCAGCGCTGCTCCACCTCCTCCGCGTACTGTGCGGGATCGTTGTCCCCGAACACCTCGAACCTCTCCTCGGGCGTGAGGTTGATGCCCATCTTGCGTGCCTCCATGGCGTGCTCCACGGCCGCCGCCATCTTCTGCAGCTTCTCGATCCGGGCGGTCAGCAGGTCGTGCTGGCGGCGCAGATGCGCGCGCGGGTCCGCGTCCGGGTCGTCGAGCAGGACGGCCACCTCTTCGAGCGGAAAGCCGAGCTCCCGGTAGAACAGGATCTGCTGCAGCCTGTCGAGGTCGGCGTCGTTGTAACGCCGGTGGCCCGCGTGGCTGCGCTCGCCCGGGGCGAGCAGGCCGATCTCGTCGTAGTGGTGCAGCGCGCGCACCGTGATCCCGGCGAAGCCGGCGACCTGCCCCACGGAGTAACTCACTTCCGCTCCTTGTCTCGGTACGCACTCCACGGTGGGCCCTCACGCCACGTGAGGTGCAAGCGCGTTTTCCTCCGGGTGCCGAGGGACGCCCCGATGTCCGCGCGCCAGGGGCGTTACGCCGGTTGTGTCCCCTTATGGTGAGCCAGTGGCCCAGGACACCATGCAGCAGGCACCCGCATCCCCGGCGACCCCCGCGCGAGATCTGCTGCCGTTGGTGCTTCCCGCGCTCGTCGTCGGCGCCGGATCCAGTCTGCTCTACCTGGGCGTGAGCGAGCTCGCCACCCTGCTCCAGCACGTGCTGTGGGGGAGTCTGCCCGACGCTCTGGGCATCGGCCCCTACTCGGTGCTGTGGATGCTCGTCGTGCTCACCGTCACGGGGGTCCTGGTCGGTCTGGTCGTCTGGAAGGCCCCGGGCCACGCAGGCCCCGACCCGGCGACCGTGGGGCTGTCCTCGACGAACCCCCTGCCGCCCGGCGTCGTCCCGGGTCTGCTGGTGGCGGGAATGCTGATGCTGGCGGGCGGCCCGAGCCTCGGCCCCGAGAACCCGGTCCTCGTGTCGAACGTGGCGCTCGCGTTCTGGCTGGGCCGCAGGCTGGCGCCCCGGCTCCCGGGGGACGCATGGGCGTCGCTCGCGGAGTCGGCGACCATCGGCGCGCTGTTCGGGACGCCCGTGGCGGCGGCGCTGCTGCTCTCCGAGGCGCTGGCCGGGAAGCCGGTGAGGGGGATGCTGTGGGACAACGTGTTCGGACCGCTGATCGCCGCCGCCATGGGCGCGCTGACCACCTCTCTGCTGGCGCGGCGCACCTTCGACCTGGATCTGCCCGCCTTCGGGCACCCCCACTGGCAGGACCTGCTGTGCGCGATGGCGGTCGCCTCCGCCGGCGCCCTGCTCGCGATGATGGCCGTCTACGCCCTCCCGTACGTCCACGGCGCCTTCGGACGTCTGCGGCACCCGATGGTGGCCCTTCCGGTCGGTGGACTCGTCCTGGGGATCCTGGGGGCGATCGGCGGCCGTCTGACGCTGTTCAAGGGGCTCGACGAGGTGGCGGAGCTGGCGCGGAACCCGGACGGCTGGTCGGCCGGGCAGTTCGCGGACATGGCCGTGGTGAAGCTCGCGGCCCTGGTGGTCGCGGCGTCCTGCGGGTTCCGCGGCGGCCGGATCTTCCCGGCCGTGTTCATCGGCGCCGCGCTCGGGCTGTGCGCGCATGCCGCCGTCCCCGCCGTGCATCCGGCGCTCGGAGTCGCCGCCGGGGTGCTGGGCGTACTCCTCGCGGTGACACGGGCCGGCTGGCTCAGCCTGTTCACGGCGGCGCTGCTCGCTCCCTCGCCCGACGTCCTGGCCCTGCTCTGCATCGCCTCCCTGCCGGCCTGGCTCCTTGTCACGGGCCGTCCCCAGATGCAGCTGCGGGAGGACGGAACCTCGGTGCGGTGAACCAGCAGCCCGCGCACGCGCACCCGATGAAGCAGCAGCGCCCTCGGACGCGATGTAGCCGTGGACGCGCCCACCACCGACGCGAGGAGACGAGACACCATGCCGCTCCACAACGGCCCGGGGAAGCCCGATGAGCGCCCCATGTCGATGAACCCCTTCTTCGGGGAGGCGAATCCGGTCGTCGAGATGACCGAGGCGCCGCCCAAGCACCGGCTGCCCTCGGGACCGCTGCCGCCGTCGGTCGCCTATCAGCTGGTCCACGACGAGCTGATGCTCGACGGCAACTCACGTCTCAATCTCGCCACGTTCGTCACCACGTGGATGGAGGAGCAGGCCGGCCGGCTGATGTCGGAGTGCAGCGACAAGAACATGATCGACAAGGACGAGTACCCGCGCACCGCGGAGCTCGAGCGCCGCTGCGTGGCCATGCTCGCCAACCTGTGGAACGCGCCGGACCCGGAGTCCGCCGTGGGCTGTTCGACGACCGGTTCGAGCGAGGCGTGCATGCTCGCCGGGATGGCGATGAAACGCCGCTGGGCCCAGCGCAACGCGGACCGCTACCCGTCCAGGGACGTCCGTCCGAACCTGGTCATGGGCGTGAACGTGCAGGTCTGCTGGGACAAGTTCTGCAACTTCTGGGAGGTCGAGGCACGCCAGGTACCCATGGAGGGCGAACGGTTCCACCTCGACCCGCAGGCGGCTGCCGAACTCTGCGACGAGAACACCATCGGGGTGGTCGGCATCCTCGGGTCCACCTTCGACGGGTCGTACGAGCCGATCGCCGACCTGTGCGCCGCCCTGGACGCCCTTCAGGAGCGCACGGGTCTGGACATCCCCGTGCACGTGGACGGCGCGTCAGGGGGAATGATCGCGCCGTTCCTCGACGAGGACCTGGTGTGGGACTTCAGGCTGCCCCGGGTCGCTTCGATCAACACGTCAGGGCACAAGTACGGGCTGGTCTACCCCGGTGTGGGCTGGGCGCTGTGGCGCGACAAGGAGGCGCTCCCCGACGAACTCGTCTTCCGGGTCAACTACCTGGGCGGCGACATGCCGACCTTCGCGCTCAACTTCTCCCGGCCCGGGGCCCAGGTCGTCGCGCAGTACTACACGTTCCTGCGGCTCGGCCAGGACGGCTACCGGTCGGTCCAGCAGACCACACGGAACGTGGCGCAGGGGCTCGCCCGGCGAGTGGCGGCGCTGGGCGACTTCCGCCTGCTCACCCGCGGCGACGAGCTGCCGGTCTTCGCCTTCACCACCGCGGAACACGTGAAGAACTTCGACGTCTTCGATGTCTCCCGGCGGCTGCGCGAGTTCGGCTGGCTGGTGCCCGCGTACACGTTCCCGGCCAACCGCGAGGACCTGTGCGTGCTGCGGGTCGTGTGCCGCAACGGCTTCTCGGCGGACCTCGCCGAGATGTTCCTGGAGGACCTCGGCCGTACGCTGCCGCTGCTGCATCGCCAGCCGCGTCCGCTGACCCATGACAAGCAGGCGGCCACGAGCTTCCATCACTGAACACCACTGACCACCGTGGACCGGCGATGATCACCGTGGACCGCCGATGAACTCCACTGATCACAACGACCACCGCGACGGCCGCCCCCGCTCCCGGCGAGGGTGACCGTCGCGGCATCCGTTCCCGGTCATCCCAGGGGCGTGCCCCGCTCCACGGCCACCAGCTCGAAGGCCGTCTTGCCGTCCAGAGACTCCCGGATGATGTCCGCGTGGCCCGCGTGCCGGGCGGTCTCGCGGATCAGATGGAGCATCACCCAGCGCATCGAGACCCGCTCGTCCGGCGGGAACCACGGGTCGTTCGGCAGGGCGAAGGTGTCGTCGAGGCTCGGCACCGAGCGGATGAACGCCTCCGTCTCGTCGGCCACCTTCTGCCAGTAGGCCAGCTGCGACTCGACGGTCTCGTCGCCCATGAGCTGGAAGCACTCGTGCCAGTTCGCCTCGTTCCGCTCGATCGCGGGCGGCTCGCCCTTGGCCCGGGCGAGCCAGTTCTGCTCGACCTCGGCGACATGCTTGAGCAGCCCGGACAGGGACAGCTCACTGGCGCTCGGACGGGAGCCCGCCTGCTCCTCCGTCAGGCCGAGCAGGGCCCGCCGTACGCCGCCGCGCTGCTCCTCCAGGAAGGAGAGCAGCGCTCCGCGCTCGTCGCCCCTGGCCTCGGCTCGCACATGAGTGACCATGACCGTCCGCCTTTCGTCGTCTCAGACAGGTCCGTCCCCTGCCCGACGACAACGACGCTACGGGGCAATGAGGACAGCTGCTGTCCTCATTGCCCCGGCGGAGCGCGGAAAGCAGAGGACCGGAGCGCGGAAAGGCAGAGCGCCCGAACACGGAAAGGACGGGACGGAAGAACGGGGAGAGCGGTGAGGGCGGCAGAGCCGTCAGAACGGGAAGTCGCTGCGGCCGCGCTGGATCGAGATCCACTTCACCGTGGTGAAGGATTCCAGTGTCGTCTCACCGCCCAGCCGGCCGACCCCCGAGAGCTTCTCGCCGCCGAAGGGGACGAGCGGCTCGTCGCAGACAGTCCCGTCGTTCACATGGAACATGCCGCTGTCGATCTGCCGGGCGAAGCCGACACCGCGCTCGATGTCGCCGGTGTGCACGGCGCCGCTGAGGCCGTACGGGGTGTCGTTGACGAGGCGTACGGCCTCCTCCTCCCCGTCGAAAGGGACGAGGAAGGCGACCGGGCCGAAGATCTCCTGCCGGAGCAGGGCCGAGTCGGCGGGCAGGCCCGTCAGGACGGAGGGCCCGACGAGGTTGCCGGTGGTCGTGCCGTGCACCAGCGCCGTCGCGCCGTCGGCGACGGCCTGCTCCACGATGCCCGAAACCACCTCCGCCTGGGAGGAGTTGATCAGCGGGCCGATGACGGTCCCCGGGTCGCGTGGATCGCCGACCGTGAGGGCCTTCACCTTGGCGGTGAACTTCGCGGTGAACTCCGCCTCCAGCGACCGGTCCACCAGGACGCGGTTGGCGGCCATGCAGACCTGCCCCTGGTCCATGTAGCGGCTGAAGACCGCGGCGTCCACGGCGTAGTCGACGTCCGCGTCGTCCAGGACCACGACCGCGCTGTTGCCGCCCAGTTCGAGGATGCAGCGCTTGAAGTGCGCTGCGCAGACGGTGGCGACATGCCGGCCGGTCTTGTCGGTACCGGTGAAGGAGATGACGGCCGGAACGGGGTGTTCGATGAAGGCGTCGCCTATCTCCGCTATGTCCGTGATGACGATGTTCAGCAGACCACCCGGGAGCCCCGCGTCTTCGAAGATCTTGGCGATCAGGGAGCCGCCGACGACCGGAGCGTTCTGGTGCGGCTTGAGGACGACGCCGTTGCCGAGCGCGAGCGCCGGGGCGACGGACTTGACCGCCAGCAGGAACGGGAAGTTGAACGGGCTGATCACACCGACGACGCCGACGGGCAGGCGGTAGAGGCGGTTTTCCTTGCCGTCGACCGGTGACGGCAGGATCTTCCCCTCGGGGCGCAGCGCCAGCTGGACCGACTCGCGCAGGTACTCCTTGGCGAGGTGCAGCTCGAATGCGGCTCTCAGGCGCGTGCCGCCCAGTTCGTCGATGATCGCCTCGGTGATCCCGGCCTCCCGCTCCTCGATCACCTCGAGGGCGTTCTCGAAGACCTCACGCCGGGCGTAGGGATTGACCGCGGCCCACTCCTTCTGGGCCGCCCGGGCCGCCCGGTACGCCTCGTCCACCTCGCCTGCCGTGGCTATCGTGATCGACGCCAGCTTCTCGCCGTTGTACGGGTTGAGGTCGATGATGTCCCAGGAGCCGGTGCCGGTGCGCCACTCACCACCGATGTACTGCTGGGCCAGATCGGTGAACCAGGACGACATGCGACCCCTCAATCCTCTTGCAGCCGAAGCAGGCACCCTTTCGCCCGACGGCGATCACGTCACGGTCTGATCACACGTCATCGTACGGGTGTTGAAGGAGAGTTGGAGAAAACTCGCGGGTATCGCGCAGGGCCTCTCAGGAGAGCTGGAGCAGCCCCCGCAGCAGATCACGGCTCTCGTCGGGCCCGAGGCTGTCCTGCTGCAGCTCCTTCATCGCGGACTCGTACTGGGTGACGTCCTCACGCTTGTCCAGATACAGCGCGCTGGTGAGCTGCTCCATATAGACCACGTCGGACAGGTCGGACTCCGAGAAGCTCAGGATGGTGAAGGCGCCGCTCTCCCCGGAGTGCCCGCCGAAGCTGAACGGCATGACCTGGAGCCGGACGTTGGGGCGCTCCGAGATGTCGATCAGATGCTGCAGCTGACCTCGCATCACTTCCCGGTCGCCGTAGGCACGGCGCAGGGCCGCCTCGTCCAGGACGACCTGGAACTCCGGCGCGTTGTCCGACAGGAGGTACTTCTGCCGCTCCAGCCGCAGACCGACACGCCGGTCGATGTCGGAGGCGCTCGCGCCCCTCATGCCCCGGGCGACGACCGTGCGCGCGTACGCCTCGGTCTGGAGCAGTCCGTGCACGAACTGGACTTCGTACGACTTGATCAGGTGCGCGGCCCCTTCGAGGCCGACATAGGTCGGGAACCAGTTCGGCAGGATGTCCGAGTAGCTGTGCCACCACCCGGCGACATTGGCCTCCTTCGCCAGGGAGAGCAGCGACGTACGTTCGACCTCGTCGGTGACCCCGTACAGCGTCAACAGGTCCTCGACATCACGCGTCTTGAAGCTCACCCGTCCCAACTCCATGCGGCTGATCTTCGACTCGGAGGCACGGATCGAGTAGCCGGCCTGCTCCCTGGTGATGCCCCGCGACTCGCGCAGGCGCCTGAGATGGGATCCCAGCAGAATCCGCCGCACCACCGACCCGCTCGAGTCCCCAGTGCTCACGTTCGTCAGCCTCCCCGACTGTCCTTCAGACAGCGCAGTCTGCCACTAAATCACTTCGAGCAGTACTCGTACGGTTACAGAAACGGAAAGCAGCCAAAGCCAGGCGCAAGGAGGGGCACAGGAAGGTGCAATAAGTGACTGGGAAGGGACAACGGGGCCGCAGAAGGGACAACGAGGGGCCACGAGGGGATCGGAGAGGCAAGCAAGAGGGGAAGAAAGCGGCAGAAGAAATGAGCAGAAAGCGGTACGGGAAGCGCCAATACCGGCGCGTGCACGTGCATCTGCCCTTGCATCTGCCTGACTCATCCGAAACCATGGTCCCCGCGCCACCGCTGCATCGCCACGACCGCGAACACCCGGGAGTGCCTCGCATGGGGACGAATGGATCGACCATGCTCGAGCCCTTACGACAGGGACTTCCGCCGCTCGACCCCGCGGCCGTGTCCGGCGCCGCATCCTGCGCCCTCCCCTCCCACCTCGAAGCGGTGCGCGAGGCGCGGCAGTTCACCCGCAAGACACTCGTCGGCTGGGATGTGAGCGAGCGCTTCGACGACGTCTGCCTCGTGGTCTCCGAACTGGTCACCAACGCGTTGCGGCACGCGCTGCCCTCGTCGTCCGGACGCACCGGCGGCGAGCAGGACGCACCCGTGCGACTGCATCTGATGCGCTGGACCTCACGCCTGGTGTGCGCCGTGCGCGACCCCAGCCATGACGGACCGGTCGCGGGCAACTCCGAGGACTTCTCGGCGGAGTCCGGCCGCGGGCTGTTCCTGGTGGACTCGTTCGCCGACAGCTGGGGCTGGCACCCGCTGACCGGCGCGCTCAGCGGCAAGGTGGTCTGGGCGCTGTTCCGGCTGCCGTCGCCGCGGACGGGCATGGAGTGATCTTCCAGGGCGCTTTCCGGGGCCTCGGATCTACGCGCGTAACGGCCTGCGGTGGGCCTGTCCACCGCAGGCCGGCTAGACGATCAGGTGGTCGAACTCGCCGTCCTTGATGCCGAGCAGCATCGCCTCGATCTCCGCCCGGGTGTAGACCAGGGCGGGTCCGTCGGGGAAGCGGGAGTTCCGCACCGCGACCTCTCCCCCCGGCAGGCGGGCGAACTCCACGCAGGATCCCTGGGAGTTGCTGTGTCTGCTCTTCTGCCAGGCCACTCCGTTCAGCTCTGTCGCAGCCATGCCGTTGTAGACGTCGTCCACGTCGTACACGTCGTGGTCCACAGGTCGCTCCCCGGTGGTGCAGTGGCTGATGTGGCAATTGATGCAGTAGTCAACTGCCCCGGATCATAACTCTGTTCACATGCAGATGCATGAGCAGATGCACGTGCACGGGGGGTGTTCCCGTGATTACAGCCTTTGCTGTCCCTTGACCACTTTCCGGCCGCCGCCCGACCGGTCGAGCCGCTTCGCTTCGCACAGACAGGTCTCGCGCAGGCAGGACTCGCACGACAGGGTTTCGCGCGACCGGACCCGCACAGCCGGACCCCTTCAATAGGAAGAGACGCATACCGTGGTCTTCCTGTTCCAGAGCGCCGGGCACGCATCGCGTGAGCGAGCCGCACGTGAGACATCTCACCGTCGTCCACAAGTCACCTGGTAGCTTGCAGCGACCGTCCCTGTGACCTCATCGGCAACCTTGGGAGACTTCAGTGACAGCGACCCACGTCACGCGCCGACGGGCGCGCATCGCGCTGGCTGCCGCAGGTCTTGCGACCGCGCTCGCACTGACCGGCTGCAGCGGCGGCTCCGGGAGCGACGACTCGGCGGGCGGCACCCCCACTCCGAGCACCTCCGCCTCCCCGGGTTCCCCGGGGGACACCGGCGGCGGTTCCGGAACGTCGGGCGGCAAGGCCGGAAAGCTGGAGGGCAGCTGGCTGGCCACGACCAAGGGCAAGGCCGTGGTGCTGATGATCAACGGCCGGCAGGTCGCTCTCTACGAGACGAACGGCACCCTCTGCAGGGGAACCGCGGGCGACGAGGCGGGCATGCAGATGATCCACCTCTCATGCCCGGACGGCGGCAAGAACCGCAAGACCGGAATGGTCGACTCCGTGAACTCCGCAAGCCTGAAGGTGACGTGGCAGGGCGGCCTGGGCACGGAGACCTACCAGAAGGCCGAGGGCTCCGGCCTGCCCAGCGGGCTGCCGACGACGGGCCTGGGTTCCTGATCCAGCGCGGCCTGGACGGTGAGTCCCGCGGCGTGAGGTTCCCGGCGCACGCGGCACCGCAGGGGGCGCGCGAGACGCCACGGAACACCTGCGTGATGATCCATGCACATCGTCACGACCCAGAGGACCTCCATGCGCTCGCTTCACGTCCCCCTCGCCGTCACCGCCCTCGCCGCGGCCCTCGCCCTGACCGCCTGCGGCGGCAAGAGCGGCAACGGCGGCCACAGCGGTGACGCCGGCGGCAGCAAGGCCGCCGCCGGCTGCCGTATCGCCGTCAAGGTCGGTCCCGGCAACGCCGCCACCAGCGCCGGCGACACCGGGAACGTCCCGGTCACCGTCACGAACCGCGACAGCCGTGCCTGCACCTTCGAGGGCTTCCCCGCCATCGAGCTGAACGACGGCAAGTCCGGCCTGTCCGTCACCGACCAGCAGGGGGCCAACCCGCAGAAGGTGACGCTGCAGAAGGACGAGGCGGCGACCTTCACCATCACCTACGTCCGAGGCGACGGCGGCGCGCTCAGCGCCCCGATGAGGACCGTGAAGATCAGCATCCCGGGTGCCGCGGCGGCAGGCAGCTACCCCTGGTCGTACGGCGATGTGGCGCTGAAGAACCCGAGCACTCCGGACGCTTCGGTGACCCCCGTCCAGACCGCGGGCGACTGACGCCCGCGTTCAGGTCCTCACGTGAACCGGGCCCGACCCGTCCTCACGTGCACCGGGCCACCAGCCCTCAGGTGATCCGGGGCCGCGCGGCGACCTGCGCCCGGTCCGCCGCCGCGGCCCCCTGCTCCCACCCGTCGACGTCACTGACTCCGCGCATCCGGGTGGTGACCGTGTCCGGGAACATGCTCTCCATGCGGTCGGCGACGGCGACGTCCCGGGCCGCGAGCACCGGCAGCAGCTCCCCCGCGCTCCGGTCCTCGCTGGTCTGGGCGACCTGACCTTCGGCTGCGGCCCTGAGGCGGTCGCCGACGCGGTGGGCGTACGCGGCGAGGAACGACTGCTTGAACGTCTTCGTGCGCTTTCTGCCGCCCTTGCGCTGCCCAGCCTCCGCCTTCGTCAGGGCGGTGGTCGCCTGGACCAGCAGCGAGGTGTAGAGGAGTTCGACGGCCTCCAGGTCGGGCTCGAACCCGATGACCGTGGAGAAGCCCAGGGACCCGTGCCACACGGACCGGCACCGGTTCGCGGACGCCACCGCGTCCAGGAGAACGGCCTTGGCCGTCTCGTAGGGCGCGTCGACACCTATGCGGCAGGCACCCGGCGTGTCCTTGGCCTGCGTACGGGCGGCGAGCAGCGCCTCGTCGATGCTGTGCCTGGCCATCAGCTCCTGGGCCTTGGCGCTGAGCGCCTCCGCCTCCTGCGGGTACCCGGTCGCCTCCGCCTTGGCGAGCAGGGCGCGGATGCGGGTGAGCATGCGGGACTCCGGCTCCCGTGACGCACCCGGCCGGCCCGGTGCGTCCAGGGATTCCAGGGTCGGCAGGCGCAGGAGCAGGCGGTACAGCTCCAGGACGGCCGTGGCGTACGAGAAGCGGTCGGGAGCCTGCAGGGGCCGCGCGTCCAGCTCTTCGAGCTGTGCGGCCCAGCGGGCGCTGGGGGCCGGCCGCTGCCCCGCCTCACCGGTGATCAGCGCCGAGACGACGCGCACATGGAGGTCTTCCAGCTCGCGGCGTACGACGCGTACGACATCGGCGGGCTGCCAGCCGCGCTGCCAGGCCGAGGCGACCAGCTGCTCCCCGCGCCGGACGAGCTCGGCGTCGGCCGTGCGGTCGGCGGCCAGCAGCGAGGCTCCGGTGTCGAGGGTCGCGTCGGAGTTGTCGTAGAGGGCCGCCCTGAAGACGCGGTCCACCGTGGTCGTCGTACTCACGCATCCGATCGTGACATGGACGCCGGAGAAGCCGGGACGCCCATTGTCAACCAAGGGTTGACGCCAGCCGGGCGTCAACCTAGGGTTGACATATGACGGAGAAGCCCATCACAGCGAACTTGCGTCTCGACGACCTCGTCGAAGCCATCAAGAAGGTCCACACCGACGCACTCGACCAGCTCCAGGACGCGATGCTCGCCGCGGAGCACCTCGGCGACGTGGCCGACCATCTGATCGGCCATTTCGTCGATCAGGCCCGGCGTTCGGGCGCTTCCTGGACCGACATCGGCAAGAGCATGGGCGTGACGAGGCAGGCGGCCCAGAAGCGCTTCGTCCCCAAGGAGTCCGCCGACCTCGACCCCAGCCAGGGATTCAGCCGCTACACCCCCCGTGCCCGCAACGTGGTCATTGCCGCACACAACGAGGCGAAGGCCGCGGGCAACGCCGAGACCGGTCCCGGGCACCTGGTCCTTGGACTCCTCGCCGAACCGGAGGCGCTCGCGGCCAGGGCGGTCGTCGCCCAGGGCGTCTCCCTGGACGCGGTGCGCGAGGCGGCGACGGCGGCGCTCCCGCCCCGCGCCGAGAACGCCCCGGAACCGGTGCCGTACGCCCCTGCCGCGAAGAAGGCCCTCGAACTCACCTTCCGGGAGGCGCTGCGCCTGGGCCACAACTACGTCGGAACCGAGCACATCCTCCTCGCGCTCCTCGAACTTGAGAACGGTGAGGGCCCGCTGTCCGGGCTGGGCATCGACAAGGCGGCGACCGAGGAAAAGGTCCTTGAGGAACTCGAGAAGATCCGCGAGGCCCTTGAGGACAAGGACAGCGAGGACAAGGACCGCGAAGACAAGGGCTGACCTGGTAAGCCGCAGGTCAGGGCCCGTTGTCAGACCCCCCTGCCACACTCGCATCATGACCGGGCGCTGGGCTCTCGCTCCGGCCGAGGACGGTGGCGTGGACGTCGCCGCCCTCGGCCCGGAGGGGCTGCTCGCGGGGCCCGTGCTCAGGGAGAGGGATCTCGGCGAGGCCGTCCGGGCGCGGCCCGAGGTCACGCGGTGGGTGTGGCGGTCCACCGCCGACGTCCAGCCGCGCCTGCTCGCCACGGGGGTGCGAGTGGAGCGGTGCTACGACGTCGAGGCCGCCGAGACCCTTCTCCTGGGCCATGAGGGCCGCCTCGGCGAGCCCCGGTCAGCCGCCGCCGCGCTGGCCCGGCTGCGCGGTGGCCCCGTACCGCCCGATCCCCCGGCGCGCTCGGCCGAGCCCGGCTCGCAGTCCTACCTCTTCGAGCCGAGCCCCGTCCACCTTCCCCTCCGGGACCTCGTCGAGGTGTACGCGGAGCAGCAGCGCCGGCACGAGGCGGCGGAGCACCCGCCGCGTATGCGTCTGCTCACCGCTGCCGAGTCGGCCGGCATGCTGGTGGCCTCCGAGATGAACCGCGCGGGGCTGCCGTGGAGCGCGGACGTCCACCGCGACCTGCTGCATGAACTGCTCGGCGAGCGGTATCCGGGCGGCGGCGAGCCCCGGCGCCTCGCCGAGCTGGCCGACGAGGTGTCGGCCGCGTTCGGCCGCCGGGTCCGGCCCGACCTGCCCGCCGACGTCGTCAGGGCCTTCGCGCAGGCGGGGATCCGGGTGCGTTCCACCCGCCGCTGGGAGATCGAGTCCCTCGACCACCCCGCCGTGAAGCCGCTGCTGGAGTACAAGAAGCTGTACCGCATCTGGGTCGCCCACGGCTGGTCCTGGCTCCAGGACTGGGTGCACGACGGCCGCTTCCGGCCCGAGTACCTGCCGGGAGGCACGGTCACCGGCCGCTGGGTCACCAACGGCGGAGGCGCCCTGCAGATCCCCAAAGTCATCCGGCACGCGGTGGTCGCCGACCCCGGCTGGCGGCTGGTGGTGGCCGACGCCGCCCAGATGGAACCCCGCGTCCTGGCCGCGATCTCACGCGACCCGGCGTTCATGGAGGTCGCCGGGCGCGAGACCGACCTCTATCAGTCGGTGTCGGACCGGGCCTTCTCGGGCGACCGCGCCCAGGCCAAACTCGCCGTGCTGGGTGCGATCTACGGCCAGACCTCCGGCGACGGCCTGAAGAACCTCGCCGCGCTGCGCCGCCGCTTCCCGCGCGCCGTCGCCTACGTGGACGACGCGGCCCGGGCGGGAGAGGAGGGGCGGCTGGTGAGGACCTGGCTCGGCCGTACGTCCCCGCCCGCCGCCGGGGCGTCCGACGACGCGACCGAGGAGGCGGGCATTCCGCAGGAGGACGGACCCGCGGAGGCATCCGGGGAACCCCAGCACTGGATGCCGGGGTACGCCTCGACCAACTCCCGTGCCCGAGGCCGCTTCGCGCGCAACTTCGTCGTCCAGGGCAGCGCCGCCGACTGGGCCCTGCTGCTGCTCGCCGCGCTGCGCCGTGCCTGCGCGGACCTCGCCGCCGAACTGGTCTTCTTCCAGCACGACGAGGTGATCGTGCACTGCCCCGCCGAAGAGGCCGACACGGTGGTCGCGGCCATCGACGAGGCCTCCGCCCTGGCGATGCGGCTGACGTTCGGCGAGACGCCGGTACGCATTCCGTTCACCACGGCCGTGGTGGAGTGCTACGCCGACGCGAAGTGACGGAGTGCGGGGCAAGTACTGCCTGCGGCGGCACCAGGGGAGGCTAGATGACCGGTGGCCGGCCCAGCCTGGTGAGGCGCCACACCGTGCGCCAGCGCATCGGGCGCCGCTGGCCGCCCGAGGTCCGCAGCCCCTCCATGAACCCGCCGAACCATGCCTTGAGCCCACCGGCCGAGCGCGTCCGCAGAAGGGTGACGGCGATCCATACCCCCAGGTGGACGGGGATCAGCGGGAGAGGCAGACGCCGCCGTACGAGCCATACCCGGTTGCGCGCCGTCACCCGGTAGTAGATGGCGTGCCGCGCGGGTGAGGTCTTGGGGTGCTGGAGCAGCAGCTCGGGCGCGTACAGAACGGTCCAGCCCGCGTCGACGGCCCGCCAGGCGAGATCCGTCTCCTCGTGCGCGAAGAAGAACTCCGCGGGCCAGTCCCCGGTCTGCGCGAGCATCGCCATGGACAGCGCGTGCCCGCCGCCCAGGAACCCGGTCACGGGGCCACCGCGCATCGGGTCGGCGGCCCCGACCCGCGGAACATGCCGGCGCTGGGTCTCACCGTGCTCGTCCGCGATCCGGAACCCGACGATGCCGAGGGCCGGGTCGGCGGCGTACAGATCCCGTACGCGGCGCAGTACATCGGCGTCGACGAGCAGCCCGTCGTCGTCGAGTTCGACCACGACGTCCACGTCCCCGAACTCCCGGAGCCGGGCAAGGGCAACGTTGCGGCCGCCCGGGCAGCCGAGGTTGTCCTCGACCTCGATGCATGTCACCTCGCCGGGCAGGCCCAGGCGCTCGGCGAACTCCGGCAGGGGGCAGCCGTTGCCGACGATGACGATGCGGGAGGGGGCGACGTCCTGCTTGGCGACGGACAGAAGGAGCGCGTCGACCTCGGCGGGCCGGTTGCCCATGGTCACGACGGCGACAGCGACTTGGGGCCCGGGATCCGGCTCCCTCTGTGACACGACACCCACCCCATCCCGCCCTACGACTGTGCTGGCGATGCTAACCGTTCACTAAGAGGACGCCTCATGGCCGCTGGTTCTCTTCTCACCGGATCAATATCAATTTCGCGGACGCACCCGAACGCGCGGCCGCCGCTGTCGCTCCCACTGCGGCTGCTGCCGCCGCACGGCACGGATGCGCGGGGTTGGCGGGTGGGCGGGGCGACTCGCCGCCCCCGGGATTCGGGCCTCGGCCCGGCGGGCGCGAGGACGGGCCCTCGGCGGGCCGTCGGGTACCCTGGCCACGACCGCGCGTAGTGCACAAGAGCACAGGAAACACGAGAAAGGGGGCGGAGGATCGGTGCCGGAAAGGCCCCGTGATTCCCACCGCCGATGCCGTCCATCCCGCGGGTTGGTTCGCCCAAGGAGATCTCCAGCCCGAGCAACCCTCATGTGAAGGAACTCGCCGCCCTCCGTCGCCGACGGAACCGGCAGGATTCCGGAGTGACGCTCGTCGAGGGTTATGAGGAACTGGATCTCGCCCTGCGGGCCG
This sequence comes from Streptomyces sp. NPDC047022, assembly GCF_040644155.1. Lineage (NCBI taxonomy): Bacteria > Bacillati > Actinomycetota > Actinomycetes > Kitasatosporales > Streptomycetaceae > Streptomyces > Streptomyces sp. NPDC047022. The sequence continues at coordinate 66,743 of NZ_JBEYVV010000020.1, forward strand.
GCGTCCGTCCCCGTGAGCTGTATTTCTGCCCCGCGCTGACCGGCGGAGCCGACCCGCGCCAGGTCATCACCCGTGCGGCCGAGTGCGGCGCGGACCTGTTCAGCCTCAGCCGGCAGGCGTTCGACAAGGCCGCCTACCGTGAGGGCCCGGACGGCTGGCTCGCCGTCGTACCGGACATCGAGACCGACCTCTCCCGCATCGAGGTCGACAGCCGCTCCCTCTTCGTCGTCTGCGAGAGCGTCGAGAAGCCCGGCAACCTGGGCTCGGTTCTGCGCACCGCCGACGCTGCCGGGGTGACCGCCGTGATCTCGGCCAACCCCGTGACCGACTGGGGCAATCCGAACGTGATCCGGGCCAGCAAGGGCACGGTGTTCGCCGTACCGGTCGTCTCGGCCGACTCCGGGGACGTCATGCGCTGGCTGGAGGAGCACGCGGTGAACATCGTCGCCACCACCCCGGACACGGACGTCCTGATGGCCGACGTCGACATGACCGGACCCACGGCGATCCTGATGGGCAGCGAGAAGTACGGCCTGTCGGACCAGTGGCTCTCGGGCCGTCACACCAAGGCGAAGATCCCGATGTTCGGCAAGGTGGACTCCCTCAACATCGCGGTGTCGGCCGCCCTCTTCACCTACGAGGCCGTACGCCAGCGCACGCCCTCCCGACAGGGCTGAGGGCACCGCCCTCCGGAAGTCGTCCGAGGCCCGCCCGGGGTGGTCCGGCCCTCACGCGAGCGCGACAAGCGCCGCAACCGGCCGATGTCATGGGCGGAGGCGTCCACCGACGGACCGGGCCTCGAGCCGGAGTTCTTCTACGCGGCACGGAACCGCGGACACAGCCGTTTTGACCGGCGTCATCGGCCGGGGTGTCCCGGAGGCACCCCGGCGGCCGGGGGGCGTCGGGTCAGTCGCCGCCGAGTGCCGAGGCGAGCATCCAGCCGAGGATCTCCGGGCCGTGCTCGGTGAACACGGACTCCGGGTGGAACTGCGCCGAGGTGAAACCGGGCCCTCGCAGGCCGTGCACCTGACCGGTCCGCGTGTCTCGCCAGCACTCCACCGGGGCGCTCAGCGCGGGAAGGTCGATCTGGGGCCCGGGGCTGGTGGCCGCGAAGGTGTTGTAGAAGCCGACCCGTTCCCGGCGACCGGCGAACTCGATCTCCAGCTGGGTGCCCTGGTTGGGCACGTCCCGGCGGACCAGCGGGAGCCCCAGCACCGAGCACAGGATCTGGTGCCCGAGGCAGACCGCGAGGAACGGCAGCTTCTCGCGCAGCATGGTGTACGCGGTACGGCGCAGCGAACCGATCTTGGGATCTTCCAGATCACGGGGGTCGCCGGGGCCGGGGCCGAGCACCGCGAAGTCCACGTCGGCGCCGATCTCGACCTGGTGGTACGGCTGGACGGTGATCACCATGCCCAGCGCGGTGAGCTGCTGGGCGAGCATCGCGGTGAAGGTGTCCTCGGCGTCGACGATCACCCCGCGGCGCCTCTGCAGCAGGGGAAAGGCCCGGCGCCTCGCTCCCGGTTCCGCCGCGCTGTCGTCCGGCGCCAGCCAGAAGGGGGCCAGCGTCCGGTTCCGTGCCTGGAGCGCCGAGCGGACCCGGGGGTCGCGGGCCAGTTCCGGGGCGTGGCCGGTACCGGCGCTGCGCGACGGCGTGCGGGAGGTCGCGTCGGCGTGGTCGAGGGCCGCGAGCAGTCCGGCGGTCTTGGCCCGGGTCTCGGCGACCTCGGAGTCCGGATCCGACAGGCGTACGAGCGTCGCGCCGACGGTGAGCCGCAGTCGCCCGGTGGGCTCGATGTCGGCCGTACGGATCATGATCGCCGAGTCCAGCTCCCGCTGTCCGTCGGCGTCCCGCCCGATGAGAGCGGCGACCCCGCTGTAATGGCCGCGTCCGCCCGGCTCGTGACGGGCGATCACCCGGCAGGCGTTCTCCAGCGGGCTGCCGGTCACCGTGGGCGCGAACATGGTCGCGTGCAGCAGCTCGGCCGGGGAGGCGGCGGTGCGCCCCTCTATGAGGTACTCGGTGTGCGCCAGATTACCCATCTCTTTCAGGAACGGCCCCCGCACACGCCCGCCTTCGGGACATACCTGGGCCATCATCTTCAGCTCCTCGTCCACCACCATGTAGAGCTCGTCCGTCTCCTTTCGGTCCGCGAGGAAGCCGATCAGTCCCTCCGGTGTCGGCCCGGTCGGCGGGTAGCGGTAGGTGCCGCTGATGGGGTTCATCACGGCCAGCCCGCCGTGCAGGCTGATGTGCCGTTCGGGTGTGGCACCGACGAAGGACCGCTCGGGGGTGTGCACCAGGAACGTCCAGTACGCGCCGGGCTCGTTGAGCAGCAGACGCCGGAACACCGCCAGGGACCGGGCCGCCGAGAAGTCCTCCAGGGTGGCGGTGAAGGAGCGGCTGATGACGAAGTTGGCGCCCGCGCCTTCGCCTATCTCCTCCGCCAGCACCCGCCGGACCGTGTCCGCGTACGCGCGGTCGTCCGGTTCGAAGCGGGCGTCGGTGAGCGTGGTCGGCAGGTCGGGTATCCGGGCCACCGCCTCGGCGACCGCGACCCTGCCCTGGGTGCGCACGGACAGGGCGAGAATCGGCCGGCCGTCCTCCTGGCAGGCGAAGCCGCGCTCGGTGATCTGGCGGTAGGGGATCAGCGCGAGCAGTTCGTGCCGCGGCCCGTTCGTCCCGGCCCCCCGCCGGGCGGGCGCCGGACCCTCCGGCACCGGCAGGTCGGCGAGCCGGTCCACGGCGGTGACATCCCCGACGAGGATCTCCAGCTCGTCGCCCCCGGAGCGCTCCGGCCGGTACAGCACGGCGAAGGCCGGCGGGGGCGAGGCGAGCAGCCGGTCGAGGTCGGCGCAGTCGCTCCAGCCGGAGACTGCGGGCTGCTTGGCGGAGCTCATCGTTCCTCCTGGTGGCGGCAGTGGCGATACCCGTCGGCTGTGGACATCGGGCCTTCGTGTGTCCGGTGGTCAGCGCCCGTCGGGCCGCACACCCGCGAGGCCGCACACGAGGTCGAGCACCGCGTCCGCGTCGGCCGGGGCCTCGTCAGCGCGCCAGGCGACGTGCTGGTCAGGGCGGACCAGCACGAGCGGGCGCTCCCAGGCGTCCCGGACCGGCTCGTCCTTGATGGTCAAGTGCCGCAGTGGTATTCCGCGCTGTGCCGCGCGCTCGGCGAGCGTGGCGCCCGCCCCGTCCGCCGAGGTGTCGACCAGGGTCAGCCCGGGGCCGAAGTGGTCGAACAGCTCGCTTCCGTCGGCCATGCGCAGGGACGGCGGACGGCCGCCCGGCCAGGTCGTGGGGACGATCCGGCTCCAGGACCAGCGCGGCTCCGGGCCGTCCTCGTGCGCGACCACCGGTGAGGTGCCGTAGCGGTAGCCGAAGTGGATCCCGGTGTTGTCGACGTGGTGGGCCTGCCGCTCCAGGAAGCCCGACAGGTGCGCCCTGCTTGCCCCGTCCCGCGCCAGCTGTCCGAAGCGGCGCCAGACCTCGAGCAGATTGGCGGACATCTCGCGATTGAACATGGCCACCGGGCGCCGCTCCGCCTGGTAACTGTTCAGCAGGTCGGGACCGCCCCACCCGTTCTCGACGGCCGCGAGCTTCCACCCGAGGTCGACCGCGTCCGCGATGCCGGTGTTCGCACCGTGCCCGCCGAACGGGTAGAACTGGTGCGCCGCGTCGCCGACCAGGAACACCGAACGGTCGCTGTAGTGCTCGGCCACGGCCAGGGTGCCCTGCCAGGAGCTGAGGCACAGCACCTCGTCGACCGTGAAGTCCACGCCGAGCCTGTCCCGCATCGCGGCGACCGGGTCACCGGTGAACGGCTCTCCGTCGGGCACCTGGAAGGAGGCCGTCCAGCTGTCCTGCTCGTCCCGCGACACCATGGTGATGCCGTTCGAGCTTGTGGTGACGAAGGCCCGGCCCCAGGTGCGCAGCACCGGGTCGGCACTGCGGAAGTACACCGAGCAGCGGTTGGTCCTCGGGCCCTCGACCGGCATCGCGATGCCGAGCGCGGTACGCACCGCGCTGCCGGCCCCGTCGCAGCCCGCCAGCCAGCGGGTCCGCAGCCGTCGCCGCACGCCGCCGGCGGCCTCCACGACATGGACGGTGACGCCGGTGTCGTCGTGATCCTCCAAGCCCGTGACCGTCCAGCCCTCGTACAGCTCGATCAGAGGGTGGGCCCGGACCTTGGCCCGCAGGAGCTCCTCCAGCAGCGACCCGGTGATGCGCTGATACGGCTCCAGCGGTGCGGAGCCGTCGTTGGGCTTGGCGGCCTCGGCCAGCTCGTCCTGCGGCGAGGCGTGATGCCACACCGCGACAGGCGGCCCGGTAAATCCGCAGGTCCACAGGAAATCGGAGGCGAATTCGGAAGAGACACCTCCGGAACGCACTTCGTCGGCAATTCCCAGCCGGCGGAACAGTTCCATGGTCCGCCCGTTCAGGTAATCCATCTTCGGGAACAGCGGCGGGGCGAAGGAGCGCTCGATGATCGTGCTGGGCACGCCGTACCGCGCGAGTTCCAGCGCCAGGACAGCTCCCACAGGGCCCGCTCCGGCCACCAGGATCCGGCTCTCGAGACGCTCGACGCCGACATTCTCTTCGGCCACGGGACCACTCCTGATCAGGCGATTGGCAGTGCAATCGATCCTTGACGGGACGAGGTGACCGGTCATCACGTGTTCGCGTGATGAGTCGGACGAGCGAGCGCCTCGACCCGGATCCCGTAAACGGGTGATGCTTCCACAGCCTTTTCCAGCCAGGCTCCGAAGCGACCGGCTGCTCGTACAGAGGAGCGATCCTTCGATCCTTCAGACGGTTCAGAACGGGGAATGGGGAATGGGGGCATGGACGTTGTTGTCCAGAAGTACGGTGGAAGTTCACTTCACGGAGAAAACCGGCTGCGAAACGTCGCACGTCGTGTGGCACTCGCACATTTCCGTGGCGAACGGATCGTAGTTGTTGTCTCGGCCCGTGGCGACACCACCGACCGGCTGCTCGACCTGGCCGGACATGTGGGGGGCCCGGAATGCCACATCAAGGCCGGGCGCGAGACGGACCAACTGCTGGCCACCGGCGAGTGCGTCTCGGCCGCACTGCTGGCCCTGGCACTGGAACGGATGCGGGTGCCCGCCACATCGCTGACGGGTCCTCAGGCCGGCATCCGGGTGACGGGCCGGCACAGGGCGGGCGTCATCGACCAGGTCGAGACGCGCCGGATCACCGGACTGCTGGACGAGGGCAGGGTCGTGGTCGTCGGCGGCTTCCAGGGCGTCAATGACGCGGGTGACGTCGTCACCCTCGGCCGCGGCGGCTCGGACACCACGGCGGTCGCGCTGGCCGCCGCGCTCGAGGCCGACCGCTGCGAGATCTTCACCGATGTCGACGGGGTCTACAGCGCGGACCCACGGATCGTCGCCTCGGCCCGCCGGCTCTCCCGGGTCAACGTCGGAGTGATGGCCGAGATGGCCTTCGCCGGAGCCACGGTTCTTCATCCGCGTTCGGTGGAACTGGCCGCCTTCAAAGGAGTTGAACTGCATGTCAGAAGCTCTCTCAGGCAGTCCGAGGGAACCGTGGTGGCCGGCGGTGTCGACATGAGGCTGCTGGAGACCGACAGCGCGGTCTCGGCCATCACGTGCGATCTCGACGTGGCCCGGGTCCTGGTCCGCTCCACCACCGGTGGCGACCTGGCCGCCGAGGTGCTCGGCATTCTCGCGCGGCACGCCGTCCCGGTCGACCTCGTGGCCCGGTCCGGGCCCCACGAGGAGGAGTTCCGCATGGGCTTCACCATCCGCCACAGCGACGTGGAGGAGATTCGCCCGGCTCTCGAGGCGGCGGCCGCCCGCTCCGGTGGCGAGGCCCGGATGGACACCGATGTCGCGAAGGTGTCCGTGATCGGCATGGGGCTGCTCAACCGGCCGGAGTACGTGGCACGGATGACCACGGCCCTGGCCGTGGCCTCCATCCCGACGAGCTGGGTCTCCTGCACCCAGCTGCGCGCCTCGGCGACCGTACCCCGGTCCGATCACGAGGAGGCGCTGCGGGCGCTGCACAAGGAGTTCGAGTCAGAGATCTCGTCCGACGACGACCTCTCCACCGATGAGAACACGGGGGAACAAGGATGATGACGTCCAATCACTTCGCACGCGACCTGCGGTCGCTGCGACTGTTCCACCATCACGAGCGACGGCTCATGGTGGTGCCACTGGACCACTCGATCAGCGACGGCCCGGTGATCCGCGGCGGCGGGCTCGACGCCCTGGTCGGCGAGCTGGCCGTGGCCGACGTGGACGCGGTCGTGCTGCACAAGGGCAGCCTGCGACACGTCCAGAACCGTTGGTTCGCCAACATGTCGCTGATCGTGCACCTGAGCGCCAGCACCGCCCACGCCGCCGACCCGGATGCCAAGTACCTGGTCACCGGCGTCGAGGAGGCCCTGAGGCTGGGCGCCGACGCGGTCAGCGTGCATGTCAACCTCGGCTCCCTGGACGAACGCCGGCAGATCGCCGACCTCGGCGAGGTGGCGGACGCCTGCGACCGCTGGCACATCCCGCTGCTGGCGATGATGTACCCGCGCGGTCCGAAGATCACCAACCCGCGCGACCCGGAACTGGTGGCCCACGCGGCCGCGCTGGCCGCGGACCTCGGCGCGGACATCGTCAAGACGCCGTACGTCGGCACGCCCGAGGAGATGGCGCAGATCACCGCGGCCTGCCCGATCCCGCTGATCGTCGCCGGCGGACCACAGCGCGGCGGCGACGACGAGGTGCTCGCGTTCGTGGGCGACGCCCTGCGCGGCGGCGCGGCCGGCGCGGCCATGGGCCGCAATGTCTTCCAGGCCGCCGACCCCGGAGCCACCGCCCGGCGCGTGTCCGACCTCGTGCACGGGATGACCGAACTGAACCTGACCGGGGAGATCCAGCCACTCACCGCGGCCGGCTGACCAACCAAGACGTTTCCCGAACACCGAAGCTGGGAGAACCCAACGTGAAGCTGTGCTGGCTCGACATCCGATCGGTCAAGACGGCGAAGAAGGCCATCGTCGAGGAGGCGGTCCACCAGCGGGTGGACGCCATCGTGGCGGCCAACCCCGCGGACCTCAAGGGTCTGCCCCCGACCGTCAAGAAGGTGCTGCTGCTCCAGGGCAAGGAGCTGCCGCCCGAGTTCGGCCCGGCCGACGTCGTCGTCCTCGGCCCCGAGCACACCAACCGCGCCGAGCTGACCAAGGCCCACCCCACGATCGAGTTCGGCCGCTTTGTCGAGATCGTGGACGCCCCGACCCTCGAGGACGCGTGCGAGTCGGCGCGCACCGAGAAGTGGAGCGTGCTGCTGTTCCGCGACCCCACCAAGATTCCGCTGGAGATCGTGATCGCCGCCGCCGCCAAGGCGAACGGCAACATCATCACCGTGGCGGGCGATGTCGAGGAGGCCGAGATCATCTTCGGGGTGCTCGAGCACGGCTCCGAAGGCGTGATGATGGCGCCGAAGGCCGTGGGCGACGCCACCGCGCTGAAGGCCGCCGCCGAGGCCCAGCCCGGCAACCTGGAGCTGGTCGAGCTGGAGGTCACCTGCACCGAGCACATCGGCATGGGAGAACGCGCCTGCGTGGACACCTGCTCGCACTTCCGCGAGGACGAGGGCATCCTGGTCGGCTCGCACTCCAAGGGCATGATCCTGTGCGTCAGCGAGACCCACCCGCTGCCGTACATGCCCACCCGCCCGTTCCGGGTCAACGCCGGCGCGATCATGTCCTACACGATCTCCGGCGAGAACGACCGCACCAACTACCTGAGCGAGCTCAAGGCCGGCAGCAAGGTGCTCGCGGTGGACGTCAAGGGCCAGACCAGGGTGGTCACCGTGGGCCGGGTGAAAATCGAGTCACGGCCGCTGATCTCGGTCGACGCGGTCGCGCCGAACGGACAGAAGGTCAATCTGATCCTGCAGGACGACTGGCACGTGCGGGTGCTCGGCCCGGGCGGAGTGGTACTCAACAGCACCGAGCTCAAGCCCGGCGACAAGGTGCTCGGCTATCTGCCGCTCGCCGACCGCCACGTGGGCTACCCGATCAACGAGTTCTGCCTCGAGAAGTAGACCGGCCCCGAGATGAGCCGCGAGACCATACTCGACTTCCACGCCCGGCTCGCGCCCCGTCCCGGTGCGCTGGACCTGCTGCTCGCCGACATGAAGCGGGCCGGGGTCCAGCGCGCCGCGGTCGCCGCCGGCGGCGTCATCGACCTGGATGTGCTGGCCGGACAGGTGGTGGAAGGCGGGCACAGCGAGGCCGACCCCGACAACGACCTGGTGCTGGACGCCTGTGCGCGCAGCGACGGACAGCTGATCCCGTTCTTCTTCGCGAACCCGCACCGCCCGGTCGGCCACTACCGCGGTCGGGCGGCCGAGTTCCGCGCCCTCGAGTTGTCGCCGGCCGTTCACGGCGTCGGTCTGGACGATCCGCGCACCACGCGGTTGGTCGAGGTAGCCGCCGAGTTCGGACATCCCGTCTACACCGTGTGCCTGACGCGTCCGGGCGCCGGGGTCGCCGACCTGGTGCGGCTCGCCGGCGCCTTCCCGGGGACCCATTTCGTCCTCGGACACTGCGGCGTAAGCCTGATCGACACACACGCCCTGGGGCTGGTGGCCGACCTGCCGAACATCCTGGTCGAGACCAGCGGCGGCTACACCCACCTGGTCCGTCTCGCCGTGAGCCGGCTCGGCGCCGACCGTCTGCTGTTCGCCGCCGAGCATCCGCTCCAGCCGCCCGCGGTCGAGCTGGCCAAGTTCCGTGCCCTGAACCTGGATCCGGAGACCTGGCGGCGGATCGCCTGGGAGAACGCGCACAGGATCCTGGGAGAGGAGATCCCATGACCGACACGCCCGTGACATTTCCCCAGCTCGGGGACTGGAGCAGCCGCGAACAGCTGACCGCTCTCCAGGACAAGCAGCTGCCGAGACTGCTGGAGTGGGCCTCCCGTGCGCCCTTCTACCGGTCGCGGTTCGATGCCGCCGGGGTGCGCCCCGGTGACCGGGCCGGCCTTGCGGCGCTTCCCCTGGTGAGCAAGCAGGAACTGCGCGACTCGTACCCGTTCGGCCTGCTGGCCGTGGCGAAGGAGCGGCTGGCGACCTACCACGAGTCCAGCGGTACCGCGGGCACGCCGACTCCCTCGTACTACACGGAGGAGGACTGGGTCGACCTGGCCGAGCGCTACGCCCGCAAGTGGGTCGGGATCACCCCGTCCGACGTGTTTCTGGTGCGGACCCCGTACGCGCTGATGATCACCGGGCACCTGGCCCAGGCGGCGGCCCGCTCCAAGGGCGCCACCGTGGTGCCGGGCGACAACCGGTCGCTCGCCATGCCGTACTCACGGGTGGTCCGGGTACTGCACGACCTGGGCGTCAGCCTCAGCTGGTCGATGCCGACCGAGACGCTCCTGTGGGCCGCGGCCGCACGTGCGGCCGGCTGGGATCCGGGCCGCGACTTCCCGCACCTGCGGGCGCTGTTCGTCGGCGGTGAGCCGCTCAGCACGGCGCGCCGCAGGCGCATCAGCGAGATCTGGGGCGTGCCGGTCGTCGAGGAGTACGGCTCCACCGAGACCGGCAGCCTCGCCGGGGAGTGCCCCGAAGGGCGGCTGCACCTGTGGGCCGACCGGGCGATCTTCGAGGTGCACGACCCGGCGACCGGCGAGGTCCGCCCGGAGGGCTCCGGCCAGCTGGTCGTCACCCCGCTGTACCGAGAGGCCATGCCGCTGCTGCGGTACAACCTCGAGGACGACGTCGAGATCTCCTGGACGGACTGTGCGTGCGGCTGGGAGCTGCCGGTGGTGCGGGTGCTCGGCCGCTCGGCCTTCGGCCATCGCGTCGGAACGGCCAGGATCACCCAGCACCGGCTGGAGGAGCTGGTCTTCGAACTGCCCCTGGAACACCAGGTGCTGTTCTGGCGGGCCCGGGCCGAACCCGACCGGCTGCGGATCGAGATCGAGGTACCCGACGAGCACCGGGAGGCGGCCTGCGGGCATCTGACGGAGGCCGTCCGCAAGGAGTGGGGCATAGCGCCCGACGTCGCCCCGGTCCCGCCCGGGACCTTCGTCCCCCACGAGGTGCTGACCGCGGTCCACGACGTGGTCAAGCCGCGAACCCTGTTCGGGGCGGACGAGGACTGGGGCAAGGCACTTCTCTACTACTGACCACCTGCTGATCACCAACAACCGGTCGCTGATGGCACCCGAGTTCATCAGCGGTCAACGGTCCCATAGTCCGCGAGTTCCTGCTGGTGGCTGCGGCCGATCCACGTGCGAAAAGAGGGAACATATGAAGATCGCAGTCGTCGGCGGGGGAATCGCTGGCCTCACCACGGCGGTCGCACTGACCCGCGCCGGCGTCCGCTGCCAGGTGTTCGAACAAACCCGGCATCTGCGCGAGATCGGGGCCGGGATCCAGCTCTCACCGAACGGATCCCGGCCACTGCACCGGCTCGGCCTGGGACCGGCGCTCCGGGACATCGCGGTGCGGCCCGAGGCGATCTCGGTCCGCCGCTGGGACAGCGGTGAGGAACTCGCCAGGACCAGCCTCGGCTCTGCCTGCGAGGACATGTACGGCACGCCGTACTACACCGTGCACCGGGCCGAGCTGCACCAGCTGCTGCTGGAGCAGCTGCCCAGGAGCATCGTCCACCTGGGCATGCGCTGCGTTCAGGCGGACGACCTCGGCGACTCGGCCCGGCTGCACTTCGACGACGGCTCGACGGCGGACGCCGACGCCGTGATCGGCGCCGACGGCATTCGCTCCGCGGTCCGGGCGCAACTGCTCGGCGACCAGCCGCGCTTCTCGGGGCATCAGGTCTTCCGCGGGGTGGTGCCGGCCCGGCACGCGCCGCGGCTGGCGGAGAACCCCCGGGTGGCGATCTGGATGGGGCCCGGGCAGCACTGCGTCGCCTACCCGATCTCCGGCGGACGCCTGATCAGCTTCGCGGCGAGTGCGCCCGCCGGGGACTGGTCGGTGGAGTCCTGGACCGCCGAGGGACATCTGACGGACCTGCTCGACACCTACGGCGGGTGGGCAGGCGAGCTGCGCGAACTGCTGTCCGGCGCCCCCACCGTGACCCGGTGGGCCCTGCACGACCGGCCCCCGGTCGACCGGTGGACGACCGGCCGGCTCGCGCTGGTCGGCGACGCGGCGCACCCCATGCTGCCGTTCGGCGCGCAGGGGGCCAGCCAGGCGATCGAGGACGCCATGGTGCTCGCCGCCTGTCTCGCCTCGGGCAACACGGCCGAAGTGCCGGAGACGCTGAAGCGCTACGAGTCGGTGCGGCGGCCACGCACGGAGCAGGTCCAGCGGTTCATCCAGGAGAACGAGCGCAACCACCACGTCGACGATGGCCAGGCTCAGCAGAAGCGGGACATCGCCATGGACGGGGAATGGGCCCTCAAAGGGCGCCAGTGGCTGTTCGGCTACGACTACGACGAAGAAGAGGAACTGGAGGGAATACGGTGAACGGACAACGGGGGACGGCGGCTGTCGAGGCCGGGGGCGAGCCCGGCATAGCCGGGAAGGTGGCGCTGGTGACCGGTGCGGGCCAGGGCATCGGCGCCGCGGTGGCAAGGAAGCTGGCCGAACACGGGGCTACGGTCGCCGCGGTGGACCTCGCGGGGGATGCGGTCACGTCCGTCGTGGACGGGCTGCTCGTAGAGGGGGCCAAGGCCGTGGCGTTCACGTCCGACGTCCGGGACGCTGCGGCGGTCGACACGGTGGTCGACCAGGTCGAGCGGGAACTGGGCCCGATCGGCATCCTGGTGAACGTGGCCGGGGTGCTGCGTACCGGCCCGGCGGTGGGCGTGAGCGACGACGACTGGGACACCGTCTTCTCGGTGAACACCCGGGGGGTGTTCTGCGTGTCCCGCGCGGTGGCCAGGCAGATGGGCCCCCGCCGCGAGGGCGCGATCGTCACCGTCGCCTCCAATGCCGCCGGCGTACCGCGGATGCACATGTCCGCATACGCCGCGTCCAAGGCGGCGTCGACGATGTTCACCAAGTGCCTCGGCCTCGAACTCGCCGGGTCCGGCATCCGCTGCAACGTGGTGTGCCCGGGATCCACCGACACCCGGATGCAGCGAACGATGTGGGATGAACAAGGGCTGAACGAACAGGACGGGCTCCGCGCCGTGGTCGCGGGCTCGCTGCCCGCGTTCCGCGCGGGCATCCCGCTGGGCCGGATCGCCCGCCCCGAGCAGATCGCCGACGCCGTCGCCTTCCTCGCCTCGGACCGCGCGAGCCACATCACCATGCAAGACCTCTACGTCGACGGCGGTGCGGCCCTGCAGGGTTAGGGCCTCTCGTCCGGATCAGGCCGGGCTCGCGGGGTCCGGCACCGCGCCCTGATCCGGCCTGGTCCGGTCTGGTCCAAACGAGAGGCCCTAGGGCCTGTCCCGGGGACCTCGGGCGCGAGAAGCCGTGGTCCTGGCGATTCCGAGTCCACCGAAGAATGGAGTGACGAGGTGGCCATGCCTCCCCTTCCGGCCTACGCGATGCCGTCCCCGCCCGGGCCGGCCGAGGCCCGAGTCGGCTGGCAAGTCGATCCCGCACGGGCGCTTGTGCTGGTCCACGACATGCAGAAGTACTTCATCGACGCCTTCCCCGCGGGCCGGCAGCCTGTCACCACCCTGGTCGCCAACATCGGCCGGCTGCTCGCGGCTGCCGCCGAGGCCGGGGTCCCGGTGGCGTACACCGCCCAGCCGGGCGGGATGGACCGCGTCCAGCGCGGACTGCTGCACGACTTCTGGGGCCCCGGTATGAGCGCTGATCCGCAGCACCGGCGGATCGTGGAGGCGCTCGCGCCGCAGTCTTCCGACACCGTGCTGACCAAGTGGCGATACAGCGCCTTTCACCGCACCGGTCTCGCGGAGCTGATGTCCGCTCAGGGCCGTGACCAGCTGATCATCTGCGGGGTGTACGCACACATCGGCTGTCTGGTCACCGCGTGCGACGCGTTCTCGCTCGACATCCAGCCCTTCCTGGTGGCCGATGCCGTCGCCGACTTCAGCGCGGAGGATCACCTACTGGCACTGAACTACGCGGTACGGCGCTGCGCCGCCGTACCGGACACGGAGTCGGTCGTGGTGGCACTGAGCAGCGTCGCTACGGCCACCTGACTAGGACTCGTCGGCTTCCTCAGCGAAGAAATGCCACCTCATGCCTTAATGGAGGCGCCCGAACCGCACTCAAGGCGGGCAGCGGCAAATACGGGGAGGGGTTGTGGAGGCGTTTACCAAGTGGCCGCTCGTAGGTCGGAGCGCCGAACAGGAACAACTGCGCTCTGCACTCACGGGGGCTCTCTCAGGCAGTGGAGCCTGTCAGATCGTCAGTGGCCCGGCAGGGATCGGCAAGAGCCGCCTCCTGGCCGGGCTGGTCGAGGAAGCGGCGGGGCTCGGCGTCGAGGTGGCGCACGGCCGGGCCACCGAACTCGACCAGGTGGCACCGTTGACCACCCTGCTCACCGCGTTACGCACGGCGGACATACCGGCGCTGAGGGATCTCACCACGCCGGGCGACCCGTCGAGCAACCGTTTCTGGCTGGTGAACAGGCTCGGCGAACTCATCGAGAAGTACCTCACCACACGACCGCTGCTGGTGGTCGTCGACGACGTGCAGTGGGCGGACGAACTGAGCGCACTGGCCCTGCGCTTCCTGGTGCCGACACTGGCCTCCTCCCCTGTGGCCTGGGTGCTGGCGCGCCGGCCGACACCGGGAGACAGCCCCGGACAAGCCGCGGTCGACCTGCTGGTCAAGGAGGGCTACCCGCTGCTGGAGCTGCAGCCGCTCGGCCACGAGGCCGTCACGGAGCTGTGCCGGCACATCCTGGGCGCGCGGCCGGACGCCGACGTGCTGGCGCTGGCCATGCGCGGCAGCGGCAACCCGTTCCTGCTGGAGGAACTGCTGCTCGCGCTGCGCGACCACCGGCAGATCACCGTCACCGCGGACGCCGCGACCGCGGCCTCCGGCGAACTGCCGCCGAGCTTTCGCAGCGCGGTGGCTCAGCGCCTGCTGAGCGCCTCCGAGACCACGCGAACGCTGCTGGAGGTCGGCGCCGTGCTGGGGCGCCCGTTCACCCTGCACGAGGCCGCCGGGCTGCTGGGCCGCCGGCCCATCGAACTGCTCCCCTCCGCCAAGGATGCCATCCGCAGCGACATCCTGGTGGACCTCGGGGCTGAACTGGCCTTCCGGCACGACCTGATCCGCGAGGCGGTGTACGGCAACCTGTCCGGCTCGGTGCGCCAGCTGCTGCACCGTGAGGCGGCGGCCGTCGTCCAGGCGGAGGGCCGCTCGTCGGTCGAGGTGGCCGAGCACCTGATCCAGGGCGGCCGGCGCAGCAATGCGCAGGTGGTGGAAGTACTCGAACGCGCCGTCGCCCAGCTGGCCCCCACCGCGCCGAGCACGGCCGCCGACATGGTCACCCGCGCCCTGGATCTGCTGGACAAACAGGATCCCAGGCGCCCGCAGCTGGCGGCCACCGCGGTCCGGCTGATGGCCAGTGCCGGGCGTCTCACCGAGGCGCGGGAGCTGGGCGAGGCAACGCTGCGCGGCCGTGGCGAAAGCCCCTTCACGACCATGCTGCTGCTCGGGCTCTCCGAGGCCCTCAAGCACGCCGGGCAGGACGGCGCGGTGGTGAGCTACACCGCGCGCGCTCTCTCCCGGCCGGACGTGTCGGAACGCGAGCGCGCCCAGCTGCTCGCCATCCGCGCGCACGCCATGCTGAACCAGGGCGGCATCCATGAGGCGCGGCAGTCCGCGCAAGAGGCGCAGCAGGTCAGCCGGAGTGCCGGGGAGCAGCCCTCGCTGGTCACGGCGACCTCCGCGCTGAGCATCTCCGCCCAGGGCTGCGGCGAGATCGCGGAGGCCATCGCCTATTCCCACGAGGCGGTTCAGCTTGCCGACACCGTGGGGGGCGAGGCCACCCAGCGCCATCCGCGGCTGTGGCTGGGACACGCTCTGGCGGCGGCCGACCGGTTCGCCGAGGCCGCGGCTGTGTACGAGCTGGGCCAGCGCGAGGCCTTCCAGCTCGGCACCGCGTGGTCGCACCCGGTGTGGCACTACCATCGCGCCGAACTGTGGCTGGCCAAGGGCCTGTTGGACGACGCGAAGGCCGAGGCGGAGGCCGGCCTGCAGGTGGCGCAGCAGTGGGCGGCGATGGCGATGAGCGTGCCGCTGCTCGGCACGCTCGTGCACATCGCGGTCAGGTCCGGCGACTTGCCGGAGGCCGCGCATCTGCTGGACCGCGCTGCGAAGCTGAGCCAGGAGGGCACCGGCTCGCGGGTGGAGGACCAGGTCTGGGCACTGGCCTGCTACCAGGACGCTTCCAAGGAGCCGCAGGTCGCCATGCGGACGCTCTCCGCCTTCTTCGAGCAGCTGCCGCGTCGGCTGATGCTGCTCGTCCAGGACTGCTCCGCCGGGCCCCGGATAATAGCCCTGGCCAAGCAGGTCGGCGCCGACGACAAGGCAGTCCTGGTGCTGGCCGCACTGGAGCGGCTGCGGGAGCGCAACCCGCAGGTGCCCTCCCTCGCGGGTGCCGTCGCCCACGCCCGCGGCCTGCTGCACAACGACGTGGCGGCGCTGCAGGAGGCTGTCGACACGTACCAGAAGAGCCCCCGGCCGCTGGCGGGCGCCCGCGCGAAGGAGGACCTGGCCACGGCGTTGGCGGGACGGGGCAAGCGTCGCGACGCGATCGCCCTGCTGGACGACGCGCTGGGCGTCTACCTGACCAGCGGCGCCACCTACGACATGGCGCGGGTCAACGGCCGGCTCGACCGGATCGGTGTCTCCCGCAAGGTGCGCCGGGACGCGCGCCGGGTCGACTCGCCGTGGTGCGCGCTCACCCAGTCCGAGCTGCGGGTCGCCCTGCTGGTCGCGGAGGGGAAGATCAACCGGGAGGTGGCGGCGGCGCTGTTCCTCTCGCCGCACACCGTCGACTCTCACCTGAGGCACATTTTCGCCAAGCTCGGACTGTCCAGCCGGGTCGCGCTGACCCGCTGGGTCATCGAGAACAACGTGGCCGAGAACGTCGACATCTGACGCCCGCGGCCGACGGGTGTCCTGGCCTGGCACGGCCGTGGCCGTGCCAGGCCAGGACAGGCCAGGACACCCCGAGGCGCGCTCGTCGCCCGGCACCGTGTGTCAGACGGTGCGGAAGACCTGGTCGAACTCGAGTCGGGGCAGACGGTCCCACCAGGCGTTCTCGCCGGGCTTGCCGATGTTGACCACCGCCAGGACCTTGTGGTTGGCGTCGAAGAACTCCTTGGCCACGGCGTCGGTGTCCAGGCCGCTCATCGGGCCCGCGGCCAGGCCGGCCGCGCGCACGCCGATGATGAAGTAGGCGACCTGGAGCGCCGCGTTCATCCGGGCCGACTCCTCACGGACCGCCGGGTCCGAGAAGAACGCGTCCTTGGCGTTCGGGAACACCGGGAACACGGTGGGCAGTTGCTCGTGGAACTCCCCGTCCGCGGCGAGGATCGCGACCAGCGGGGCCGCCGCGGTCTTCTCCTTGTTGCTGTCCCACATGTGCTGCACGAGCCGTTCACGCGCCTGCGGCGTGCGGACCAGGACCACGCGCAGCGGCTGCTGGTTGAAGGACGTCGGCGCCCACTTCACCAGGTCGTAAATGGCCTGGATCTGCTCTTCGCCGACCGGCTCGTCGGTGAAGGTGTTGGCGGTCCGGGCCTCGCGGAACAGAAGGTCCTGGGCGGCGGCGTCGAGTTCAAGATATGCGGTCACGTCGAACGAACCTCTCTTGTCACGGTGCGCCGCGTGGAGGAGGCCCCGCGACGCGCAGTTGCGTCGCGGACCACTTTCGCCGCTTCGCGGCCCCGGGACATCACGTGCCTACGGGATTCCGGGATCACGTGAACGTGGGATGTGCGTACGCGCAGGCCAGAGACATCCTGGCGTCGCCAACCACCTCTCCATGGAGGAGTGCCGATGAGTGAGACAATCCCGCCCGAGATCACCAGGGAGGTGGTTCACGTACCGGCAGGCGAGGGAATCGCGCTGTGGGTGCCCGAGGAGCCGCCCCTGGACCTGGTGGACGGCGAGGGGCCCGAGCTGTCCACGTACACGTTCGTCGGGACCGCCGACAACACCGGCGGCTCGCTGGCGGTGGTGGACACCGTCGTGCCGCCCGGGAACGGTCCGCCGCCGCACTCGCACGTGGACGCGGACGAGTCCTTCTACGTCCTGGAGGGCGAGTTCGAGGTGCGGGCCGGTGGCCGTACCTTCACGATCAAGCCGGGAGACTACGCGTTCATCCCGCGCGGAACAGAGCACATCTGGAAGAACAGCTCCACCGAGACCTCCCGCATGATCCGGATCTACACGCCGGGCGGCATAGAGAAGTTCTTCATCGACATCAGCCGGCCGGCCGTCACGGGTGAGCTGGCCCCCAGGCTGACCTCGGAGGACGTCCGCCGCGCCGAGGAGGTCGCCGCCCGGCACTACGGGAGCTGAGTGCCGGGCGAAGCGAGCGTGATGCGAAGCAGGGGGCGGGACCGCGATGCGGTCCCGCCCCCTGCTTCGTTTGACACCCGGATCAGAGCGCCAGGAGCGGTTCGACCCAGGACGGGTCGTACTCCTCCAGTCGCGGGAAGCCCTCACCCGGGCGCGCCGTCCAGTGGTACGTGGCGCCGGGGTTGTGCACCGCGAAGCCCTCGGCCGCGAAGAGATGCGGGCTGCCCTGGACGCCCGGCCCCTTGGCCGTCTCCCAGTGCCGGTAGACCTCGGCCCGCCCGGCACCCCGCGCCAGCGCCTTCTCCAGCGCCGCCGTGTCGACGTGTTCGCACTTCTCGGCCACGTCGAGGATCACCGGGTGGATGCTGATGCACCGGCTCTCGTTGTAGAACGCGTACCGCAGCGCGGCATCCAGCTCGTCGCTGGCCCGCAGTCCGCCGATCTCCTCGGCCTTGGCCGCCTGCACCGCCTCCATGGCCGGCAACGTGGTTACCGGGTAGGCGGATTCGGCCCCCGCCCAGGATCTCCAGCCCAGCTCGGGGCGAGCGCCGGCGATGGTGACGATCTCCGCCTCGAGGATGAACTTGGGCGTGGGCATCTTGTTGAAGAGTTCCAGCGGGAAGGCCCGGTGGTCCACCAGCAGGTCCACGTCCCGGTCGGCCGCAGCCGCCCGCAGCGTGCGCAGAGCGAGGGTCGCCCAGGGGCACCCGATGTCCGACCACACCGTCACCGTACGGCGGTCGGGGTTGAGCAGCTCGTCATCCCTCACGAGGGGCGTACTGGATTCATCGGTAGTCAATGCACTCTCTCCTGTGAGTCGCCGTCAATGGCCGTGCTCTCCAAGGCCCTGCGGCCGCCAGGTGCTGCGCAGCCACAGCATAAGCGGCACCGCCACCAGTGCGATCACACCGGCGGTGAGCAGTGCGATGCCCTGGCCGTGCGCGGCCACCGAGGCGGACGCCCGCGCACCCGCCCCCCGGTGGGAGACGGTGGTGAGCACTGCGACGCCCAGCGCCCCGCCGACCTGCAGTGTGGTGCTCACCAGGCCGGATGCCGCGCCCTGGACCGGGCCTTGCAGCCCGCTGGTGCACACCACGAAGGCGGCGACGATCGCCGCGCCCAGGCCGAGACCCCACACCATGCCCGGGAGCAGGAAGGAGAGCAGGATGTCGCCGTCCGCCTTCAGGACACCGCCCCACCACAGCAGGCCCACCGCCTGCAGCGCCAGACCCCCGGCGAGTGCGGAGACCGGGCTGATCTTGCCGAACAGCCGGATGGACACCTGCGAGCCGATGAACACGGCGACGCTGATCGGCATCGTCCGCAGGCCTGCCTGCAGCGGCTCGTAGTGGCGGACTTGCTGGAGATAGAGGCTGACGACGAAGAAGACGCCGAACATCAGCAGACCGGTCGCGGTGTTGCCGGCGTTGCCGAGAACGACGTTGCGCAGTCCGAACAGCATCCGGGGGATCAGCGGGGCATCGGCGCTCAACTGGCGCCATACGAAGGCGCCCAGCAGCACCGCCGCACCGGCGAAGGAACCCAGGGTCGTCGCGTCGCCCCAGCCGGAAGCGCCCCCGTGCAGCACCGCGAACAGCGCGAGGCACAGGCCGGCGCTGCTGGTGAGTGCCCCGAGCAGGTCGACGCGCCCGACCGCGCCCGGCCGCCCGGCCGGCAGCGTCCGGGATCCCGCCACCAGCGCGATCAGCACCACCGGCACGTTGACCAGGAAGGTCCACTGCCACCCGATCGAGGTGAGCAGGCCGCCGAAGAGGACGCCGGTGGCGCCCGCGAGGCCGCCGAGGCCGCCCCAGATGCCGAACGCCTTGTGCCGGTCCGGTCCCTCGGTGAACAGGTCGGTGATCAGTGCCAGCGCGGACGGCGCCACCACTGCGGCTCCCAGGCCCTGAAGCGCTCTGGAGGTCACCAACTGCCAGGCCTCCTGCGAGAGTCCGCAGGCCAGCGAGGCCGCCGCGAACAGCGCCAGTCCGGACAGCAGGACCCGGCGCCGCCCGAAGAGGTCCGCGGCCCTGCCGCCCACCAGCATGAAACCGCCGAACGCCAGCATGTACGCGTCCATCACCCATGCCAGACCGGCGGGCGAGAAGTCCATCTGGCGCTGGATCGACGGCAGCGCGACGTACACGATGCCGGTGTCGAGCACCACCATGAACTGGACCACGGCCAGAAGTCCGAACACTTTCCAGGGATCACGTGTCCGCGACTCGGTCGCGGTGTTACCCATCAGGTCGCTTGTCATCTGCTCGCCACTCCAACCCCTTCGACTCTGACTGTTCGCCAGTTGCCTTCGCTCCCGCGATCATTGCCCGAAGCCCCGGCCGGGAACATCACGTCTTCTGGCGATGACAAGTCCGCTTCTGCCGTCCGGGACATGGCGTGAACAGGGGATGACCAGGTCAGCGCGCACGGCGAGGCTGTCCGGGTCAAGTGAAAGAACACGCCAAGGAGACCGGGGGACCATGACAGCCGCGACTGGCAACATCACCCAATTCACCACGGTGGACGGTGCACCCGATTCCTCCTGGTTCATCGACTTCATGGACCGGGCCAACGCCCTTCCCGGCTATGCGGACATCCGCGGCATTCTGGCGCGGAACCTCGGCGCGGACGTCAAGGGCAAGTCGCTGCTCGACGTGGGCTGCGGCACCGGCGACGACGCTCGTGAGCTGGCCGAACTGGTCGGCGACGCCGGCCGGGTGGTCGGCACGGACTTCAGTGAGGCGATGATCGAGGAGGCCACGCGGCGCAGCGTGGGCTCGCCCCTGCCGGTGCAATTCCGCGTCGAGGACGTCGGCTCGATGAGCTTCGAAGACGGCGCCTTCGACGGTGTGCGGGCCAAGCTCGTGCTGATGCACTGCTCGGACCTCGACGCTGCCGCGGCCGAGCTCGTCCGCGTCACCAAGGACGGCGGCCGGATCGCTGTCTTCGACTACGACTTCGAGTCCACCATCGTCGACCACCCCGACGTGGCGGCGACCCGCGAGATCGTCCGCTGCTGTGCGGACGGCCATGCGAACCGGTGGACCGGCCGCCAGCTGCGTCGCCGCTTCCTGGACCTGGGCCTGGGCGAGGTCTCGGTGACCCCGTACACGGTCCTCATGCCGCTGAGCTTCTTCCGTACCTCGGTCGGCGGCAGGCTGGCCGGGGCCCAGCAGAGCGGCGGCCTGAACATGACCGCCGAGGAGCTGGCGGCCTGGTGGCAGCCGCTCGAGCAGGCCGACGAGAACGGCCGCTTCTTCGCTTCTCTCACCGGCTTCGCGCTCGGCGCGACGAAGTGACCACCCGCGGGCGGGCCGCCGGCGGCGGGGGGGGGGGGGGGGCGCGCGGGGCGGCCCGGGGCGCGGGGGCACCGA
>NZ_JBEYVV010000020.1:87607-124192 GCF_040644155.1 Streptomyces sp. NPDC047022
CGGGCGGCGCCCCGGCCCCCACCCCCCCCCCCCCCGGGGGGGCCCCCCCCGCCCCCCCCCCCCCCCCCGCCCGCTCTCTCATCTGCCTGGAGACCGTATGAACACCGAACCCACCCTCGTCCTGGTCCACGGCGCCTGGCACGGCGCATGGTGCTGGGAGGCCCTGGAACCGGCTCTGCGCGAGCGCGGTATCGCCCACCGCGCCGTCGACCTGACCAGCCGCGGCACCGATGCCGCGACCATCGGCGACCTGCACAGCGACGTCGAGTTCCTGCGCGATGTGGTGCAGGACATCGCGGGGCCGGTCGTGCTGCTCGGCCACTCGTACGGCGGCATGGTGATCACCGAGGCCGCCGACGGACTGGACAGCGTCACGCAGCTGATCTACCTCAGCGCCTTCCTGCCGGACGTCGGCGAGTCCATGCGCGTGCTGACCGGCGGCGGCAACGCCCCCTGGATCAACTTCAACCAGGGTCTGCTCAGCGTCGCCCCCGGCTGGGGCAGCCGGCTCTTCTACAGCGACTGCGACAGCGCCGCCGCCGCGGACGCGGAGTCCCGCCTGGTGTCCCAGTCCGCGGCCTCGTTCGGCCAGGAGATCAGCGCCACCGCCTGGCGCACCATCCCGAGCACCTACATCGTCACCACCGACGACCGTTCGGTGCCTACCCCGGGCCAGCGCACCATGTCCCGGCGCACGCGCGAGGTCGTGGACTTCCCGGGAGGCCACTCGCCGATGATCTCCCAGCCCAAGCGACTGGCCGACCTGCTGCGCGAGCGTCTGTGACCGTACCCGCCTGGGCCCGGAGCACTGCCCCGGGCCTCGAGCGGTGCCGGCCCGCTCCTGGTCGGGCCGGCGCCGGGCACCTCGAAGCGGCGTCCTGATCGGCCATCGGCCCGTTGGAAACCAAGCATGTCAGGAGCTCGACAGCGGCTGGATCGCCGGCCCGACGAGCATTTGTGTCCCCCTTGTCCTCGGTGGAAAAGGCGACCGAAAGAACATGTTCAACACCAGTGCGGTGCGGGACGGATACGTTTTCTCCCGATACGAACAACAGTTGCGGCAGGCGCTCGACCAGGCTGCGCGAATCCGGCCACCTGCCGACCATTTCACCCCTCCCTTCGAGTTGCCCCAAGGCTCGGCCGAGCTGAACGAGTTCTTCTCCGTCGCCACTCCGCGCTTCGCGGAGCTGGGCTCCGTCGGCCGGACGAGGCTCGTGCTGCTCGATCTCATGAGCAACCCGGACACCCGTACGGTCAAGACCCTGGCGTCGCTCGTGATCGTCGCCCGGGCGGTGCTGCACACCGAGCGGAGCGGCGAGCCGGTGCTGATCGTGACCCCGTCCTCGGCGAACAAGGCCACCGCTCTGCGGGACGCGGTGCTGCGCGCGTACCGGCACGGGCTCAGCACCCCTGACAAGCTGCGGATAGCCACCGTGGTCCCTCAGGAGGCCCGGCCGAAGCTCTGGTCTTCCGCTCTGAGCGAGAACGCGGAGCTGGCCGAGCGCAATCCCATGTGTGTGCTCGCGCCGGGCGGGCCGAGCGTCAAGCGACTCGCCAGGCAGGTCGTCGAGGAGAGCGCGGAAGAGGTGGCGGCCCGCACCGGGTTCCGGTTGTGGCACACCCTGGACCTGCTCAACTACCAATGTGCCGACGCGGTCCGCGCGTTCGCCGAGCGGGCGCGGCTGCCGCAGGCTCCGGGCGTCACGCGGGCGCACGCCCACTCGGTGTCGAGCGCGTTCGGCCTGCTGGGCCACCACTTCGGGACCTCCATGCTGCCGGAGTCGCGGTCCGGGCCCCAGTACTTCCTCGTGCAGCACATGGCCACGCCGGACATGGTCCTCAGCCTCTACGACATGGAGGTGCCGAAGTACCGCTTCGACCTGGCGACCGGGCTGTACCACCAGGAAGAGGATCCGCGATACCCCGGCACGACCTTCGACACCGAGGAGAACCTGGAAGCGACCTTCTACACCCGCTCGCCGGCGACGTCGCCCGCGATGAACGAACTCATCCGCGGCCACGGCGGCGGCGGTGTGGTGGTCTCGCTTCACGAGTGCCTCGACCGGTACGGCCAGATCCGCGCGCTGCTCGGCGGCGCGGGCGTCGGCCTGCCGGCCGATCCGCGCGGGCTGCGTGAGTGGTCGCTGGTCATGGCGCTGACCGGCGTCCTCAACGGCATCGACCGGGGCCTCCTCGACGCGGACGAGGTCGTGGTCCACGCGTCGGGCTCCTACTCCGTCCAGGACTTCAGCGCGATCCCGGATCCACGGCTGCGCCGCGTCGCGGACGCCGGGCAACTGCGGCAGGCCGTCTTCGCCGCGGCGAGCGCGGGGCGATGTTGATGGACGTCAAGTCCGTCTCGGCAAAGGCGCGATACCAGTGGACGTCGGGCAGCGGCGGCTGGGCGGAACTGCGCGCCCGGTGGGCGAACCTGCCCGGTCGGCGCTTCGCCCACCATGTCCTCACCTCGGCGGGCGGCCAGCTCTCGCTGGCATACCAGGGCATTCCCGAGGGAATGACCTACATCCTGCCCTACCTGCGGGATCAGGTGTCCGGGAAGACCGGGACGGTGTCCGCCAGGGACCAGCGGCGGCCCACCTGGCAGCAGACGCTCCGGGCCGCCCGCCGGCCCGAGGCCGACATCCTGGTGATCGGCTGCGCGCGTCAGCGGGCACGTCGGCTTCCGCCGAGTCGTTCGGTGCTGCTGCCCTTCCGCATCAACATGCTGCTCGACATCGATGCGGAGAACGTGTACCGCTGCGTTTCCGGCAATGAACGGCGCCAGTTCGCGAACCTGCGCCGCCGCCGCGAGTGGACCACCGAGATCGGCACCCGGCTGCAGGACCTCGAGTTCTTCTACGAGCGGATGCACCTGCCGACCATGGCGACCCGGCATGGTGAGGAGACCCGCAGCACCGACTGGGACGTCGCGCTGCACGCGTTGTTCCGGCATGGGTTCGTGCTGTTCGTCCGGGAGGGCGACCAGCGCGTGGCAGGGGTCCTCATCAGGCTGGAGGACGGCGGCGCGACGTTGTGGATGCGGCTGCTCGGCGTGCTCGACGGCGCCGAGGAGCACTACCGCAGCGGAGCCGTCAAGGCGGTGTACTACCTCACCATGGAGTGGGCCGCCGCGCACGGGGTGACCCGCGTCAACTTCTCGGGCGGGGATCCGTTTCCCGGCAAGGGAGTGTTCCAGTTCAAGCGCCGACTGCACCCGACGATCACGCACCCGGTGGATCACTTCCGCGACCGGCGGGCCTATCTGCGGGTGGGCAGGGACACTCCGGCGGTGCGCGACTTCCTCGTCGCGACACCCATGCTCACGGTCGACGACTCCGACCGGATCACCGCCACGCACTTCTTCGACAGCACACGTCCGGTCCGGTCCGACATCCGCGCCGACGGCCCGGGCGTCCACCGAGTGTCGGCGATCGATCTCGATGAATTCCTGGCCGAATCCTGACCTGTTCGAAATGGGGGCAACTACTATGCAGGCGTCTGTAGTGGACTTGGCCGGTGAGCTGTCGGATGAGCTGGTCGGCCATGGGTTCGGACCGTTCTACGGCACACCGTGCGGGATTCTGGCGCCGCTCTTCACGGCGATCGAAGAGCGGGCCGGACTGAACCTGGTGGTCCGGGAGGACAACGCGGTGGGCATGGCGGCCGGCGCGGCGCTGGCCGGACGATGTCCGGCCGTACTGATGCAGAACTCGGGGCTGGGTCAGTCGGTCAACGCCCTCGCCTCCCTGGTAGTGCCCTACCGGCTCGGGATGCTGCTGATCGTGAGTCTGCGCGGGGTGGACCCTGATTCGACGCAGGAGAACCAGGTGATGGGCCGGCTCACCGAGCCGCTGCTGAAGGAACTCGGCGTCGAAACCGCGGTCCTTGACTCCGGGGCGAGCCTTGCTGGCCAGATGGCGTGGGCGCGCGATGTCGTCGTCCAGCGGGGCCGGCAGGCGGCACTCCTGGTTCCTCCCACGGCGTTCGGATGGCGGCCGTGAACAAGACGACTGCGATCCGCGCCCTCATCGAGGCCACCACCGACGAGCCGATCGTCTTCACCACCGGATACGCGTGCCGGATCGCCCAGGGGCTCGCGGAGCGTCCGAACCACTTCTATATGACCGGGTCCATGGGGCTGGCCTCCTCGGTCGGAACCGGGATCGCCCAGCAGACCGGGCGTCCGAGCATCGTGGTGGACGGCGACGGCAGCCTGCTGATGAATCCCGCCGGTCTGGTCTGTGTGGGAGCGCTGGATTCGCTGCCGCTCGTGCACCTCCTGCTCGATGACGGCAAGTACGCCTCGACCGGTGGCCAGTACGTACCCTCCGGCAGGACCGATTTCGCGATGCTGGCACGGGGATGCGGCTACCCGCGGGTGGAGCGGATCGCCGACGCCGCCGAGCTCGCGGCTGCGCTGCGTGCGGCGATCGGCATGTGCTCGGCGCCCACGTTCATCCATTGTGTCCTCACCGACGAGGACCTGCCCGTCCCTCCGCGTGTGGAACCCGGGCTGGCCGAGCACGCGGCCCGCTTCAGTGCCGCGGTACGAAGGCTGGTGCCGCGTTGAGCCCCCGCTCGGCCGGGGCCCGATGGTCACGGCGTCCGGACTGGACGACCACCGCATGGTGGCGCAGGCCGGTCGGACCGGTCTACCTGGCCTCGCTCGTACTGTCATTGGGCAAGGGCGCTTGGTTCACCTGCTGGGCATTGTTCTTTCTGCACCAGGTCGGGCTGTCCACGACCGAGTTCGCCGTCGGCATCACCGCCGCGGGCGTCACGGGCATGATCGTGGGAGGGCCGCTCGGCTATCTCTCGGACCGGATCGGCACGCGCGAGACGCTCGTCGTGCTCGGAATGGTGCAGGGAGCGGCGATTCTCTCCTACACGGTCGTGCGCGGGTTCTGGGCGGTCGTGCTGGTGACCTGCGTGATGATCGCCGCCGATCGCGCCACCCCGGGCATTCGCATCGCGGTGATCTCCGGCCTGACCAGTGGCGACGACCGGATGGAGAGCATCTCGACCAACCGCGCGATGACACAGGGCGGCATCGTCGTGGGCGCGCTCGCGGGCGCGTACGTCCTGTCTCTGGACGACGCCAAGGGCTATCTCGGGCTGATTCTGATCTACGGATCGGCAACCATCGGCTGTGCGCTGTTGCTGCTCCGGGTGCCCCACGTGGAGTCGCTGCGGGACCGTCAGGCCAGCCGGCCGGTCATGGTGCTGCGCGATCGCCCGTTTCTGCTGATCACCTTGTTCAACGGGGTGCTGGCCCTGAGCTGGGGAATGCTCGACTCCGGAGTGCCGCTGTGGATCACCAACCACACCAGGGCCCCGCTGTGGGTCATGGGCGTGCTCATGGGGTACAACGCGGTGGCGATCGTCCTGTTCCAGAACCGGGTCAGCCGGTCGGCGACGACGGTGCCGGCCTCGGCGCGTCTCGGGCTGTGGTCGGGCGTGCTGCTGGCGGTCTCGTGTGCCGCCTTCGCCTGCACCTACCACGGCGCAGGTGCGATGGTGTTCGTGCTGCTGATCGTCGCGGCCTCGGTGCATCTGGTCGGTGAACTGTGCTTCGTCAGCAGTGGTTTCGGTCTCTCGGTGGCCCTGACACCGGACGACGCGCACGGCGAGTACCAGGGAGTGTTCTCGACCGGGCAGGCGGCGGCGCTGACCTTCTCCCCCGGCCTCATGGCGGTGCTGCTGGTCGAGTGGGGTGTGGTGGGCTGGTTCGTGCTCGCCGCGCTCTACCTCGCCGGCGGGGCCGGCACGATCTGGGCGAGCCGTTGGGCCCTGCGTGACCAGCGACGACAGCACGACGACGGGGACCCTCTCGTCGGCGCACTCGCCGACGGCCAGGGAGACACGGCGTAATGGGCGACCGGGTACGACTCGGCGCCCTGGTGCTCCCCGAACACCCTGGGCGGAACGGGATCGAGGTGTGGCGCAAGGTCGAGGAGCTCGGCTTCGACCACGCCTGGACCCTGGACCACCTGTCCTGGCGGATCCCGCCCGACCGGCCGTGGTTCGACGCGCTGACGACGCTGACCGCCGCCGCGGCCGTCACCAGCCACATCGGACTCGGCACCCTGGTCGTCTCGCCGAACTTCCGCCATCCGGTCCTGACGGCCAGGCAGGCGATGACCCTGGATCATCTGAGCGGTGGGCGGTTCGTGCTCGGCCTGGGCGCAGGAGCGGCCGGACGGGACAGCACCGCACTGGGCGGTCCGGACCTGACCCCGGCCGAACGAGCCGCGCGGTTCGAGGAGTTCGTGTCGCTGGTGGACCGGCTGCTGCGCGGGCCGACGACCACCTTCACCGGCCGGTACTTCTCGGCTCGTGACGTCATGATGGTCCCCGGAAGCCTGCAGTCGCCGAGGCTTCCGCTCGCCGTCGCGGCTACCGGTCCGCGAGGGATGCGCCTGGCCGCCGGGTTCGCACAGATGTGGATCACCATCGGGGATGCCGGCTCCCCGGGCGAGCAGTCCGAGGCCGAGGCCATCGACACGCTGCGGCGTCAGCTCTCCCGGCTGACTTCGGCGTGCGAGCAGGTGGGCAGGTCACCCAAGGAGCTTCGCAAACTGGTCAATCTCAGCCGGGTGGTGAAGGACCCGTACGGGTCGCCCGGGCGGTTGCGCGACCTGGTCGAGCGGTGCGCCGGGCTGGGCTTCACCGACGTGGTGGTGGCTTGTCCACGACGCGACGGAGTCTTCGCGGGCGACATGTCCTTGTTCGAAGAGTCGGTGGCGCGGCTGCGCTGCGATCCCGTCCGGGAAAGGAACGACTGATGTGCGGTTTTGCCGGCTGGCTCGACTTCGCCAGGGACCTGCGCGGGCAGCGGGCCGTTCTCGACGCGATGACCGACTCACTGCGCGACCGCGGACCCGACGACCGCGGCACATGGTTGTCGCAGCACGTGGGGCTGGGCCACCGGCGGCTGGCTGTCATCGATGTGGCCGGTGGTGTGCAGCCGATGAAGGCGGAGGTGGGCCCTCATCGTTCCCCCGTGGTGCTGGTGTACGCGGGCGAGGTGTACAACTTCCGCGAACTGCGTGCCGAGTTGGCGGGCCGGGGGCACAGCTTCACCACCAGGTCGGACACCGAGGTGCTGCTGCGCGCGTACCTCGAATGGGGTGCCGCATGCGTCGAGCGGCTGAACGGGATGTTCGCCTTCGCCGTCTGGGACTCGGTACGGGAAGAGCTGGTCCTCGCCCGTGACCGCCTGGGCGTCAAGCCGCTCTATTACGCGCCGCAGCGCGAGGGTGTGCTGTTCGCCTCGGAGCCGAAGGGCATTCTTGCCAACCCGGGCTTCACCGCCACCCTGTCGGCCCAGGCACTGCCCATCCTGCTGAACCCGAGGCTCGCCCTGGCCGGCGAGACGCCCATCAGCGGTCTGTTCGAGGTCAAGCCGGGCCACGTGGTGCGAATAGACCGCCGGGGCCATCACGAGTACCCGTACTGGCGGCTGGTCAGCCGGGAGCACACGGAGGATCTGAAGAGCACCGTACGGAGCGTGCGCGACCTGCTGGAGGACATCGTCGAGCGGCAGCTCGTCGCCGACGTGCCCAGGGCGGCGATGCTGTCCGGCGGTCTCGACTCCAGCGCGATGGCCGCACTGGCGTCCCGTGCCCTGGCCCGGACGGGGAACGGCCCGCTGGTCACCTACTCCGTGCGGTTCAGCGGTGAGGAGAGCGACTTCCGGCCCACAACGCTCCGGCCCGAACGGGACGCGCCGTACGCGGAGCTGGCGGCCAAGCATCTCGGAACCGACCATGTCGAGGTCGTGCTGGACCCGGGCGAGGTGGCCGCTGCCGCGCCGTTCACCCGCCGGGCCCGCGACCTGCCGGGTCTCGGGCAGTTCGACACCTCGATGTATCTGATGTTCGCCGCCCTGCGCGAGCGTTCGACGGTGGCCCTGTCCGGCGAGGCGGCCGACGAGGTGTTCGGCGGTTACCCCTGGTTCCACGACCCTGCCACCGTGTGGCGCGAGACGTTCCCCTGGGCCGGGAACGCACCCCGGCTCGCGGACTGCCTGGCGCCGGACCTCCGGCAGGCGTTGCGGCCGGCCGAACTGGAAGCCGATCGCTACGCCACGCTGCGGGCCTGGGTGCCGAGGCTGGACGGCGAGGACGGCATCGGCGCGCGCATGCGCGAGGTGCTGTTCCTCAGTCTCCAGGGGCCGCTCGCGATGCTGCTGGACCGCAAGGACCGCATGAGCATGGCGGTGGGGCTGGAGGTCCGTGTCCCGTTCTGCGACCACCGGTTGCTGGAGTACGTCTGGAACGTTCCCTGGTCGATGAAGATCGCCGACGGCCGGGAGAAGAGCCTGCTGCGCATGGCGGTCGCCGACCTGCTGCCGGAAGAGATTCTGCTGCGGCCGAAGTCGGCGTACCCGGCGATGCACGACCCCGCTCATGACGCCGCCGTTCACAGCGCCGTGCGCACTCTGCTCGACGACCGGACCTCTCCCCTGGCCGGCCTGCTGGACAGGGAGAAGGTGAACGAACTGATGACCGGACAAGGTCCGACGATGACCCATGCCAGCACCGCGCACCTGCTGATCCCGTTCCTGGAAACGGACATCTGGATGCGCGAGTACGGCCTCGCCCCGTCCTGAGCGGCCGTTGGGCCACCGGCTCGCGCGTGATCGGCCCCCGGCTCGGCTCACGGACAGAAGTAAGATCACACACACCTCCAGGCCCGTCCCGACCGTCCGGCGCGCCGCTGGATTCAGCGGTACCGGAGGAGACACCGCGGCGCGTCCGAGGGGCCGAATTCGCGTCCGGCACACGGATATCCGCTCCGTGCCGGGCGAGGAATTCAGGGCTTGACAGTCGGCGCACGGACAACGAAAATGATCTTCACTCATGTGGGTGCATCCGAATAAACAGGATCCCCGCCTGCCAAAACGGGGCTTTTCGATGTCTGCACGCGCACTTCCGGGTAACGGGCGGAACTGCTCGACCTGCGCGACCGGCTTACCCGGCGCAGTCTTCCCGCCCGTGCGACGAGGGTGAACTGACCCCCCTCCACGCAGCACGGTTCATTTTGCATGATTTTTCATCCTTTTGACTGGCGCTTTGCCTTTTGCCATGTCGGCATGTCGGCATGCCGCGGTCCGGAACCGGGATAGGGTATGAACGTCAAGGGGGACATAGTCCTGCGGTTTTCCGAGATCGAGGTCGAGGTCGCCTCGTCGGATCATTCGGAGATCGCCTTCCTTTTCGGACCGCATGTGACACGTGACACCGGTTCCGCGTCCATGGCCTCGATGCGTGTCGAGTTCACCGTCCCGACGCGACGGCAGCCGGACGGCGGCACGCCCGCGGAGAAGGAATTCCTGGTCCGTCACGACGACGGCACACCGCTGCTCCGCCGCACCTTCCGGGGCTGGGGCACCATGCCACCGCCCCTCCCGCCGTTCGCCGCGCTGGGTGAGCGGTACGCGCTCATGCGGGCGGTCGTCCTCGCGAAGAACTCCTCGACGGTGGCCCTGGTGGGCGGCCCCTATTCGGAGACACTGAGCGTGGCCTCCGCCCTGGCGCAGCGCTCCTGGCGCTTCGTCTCCGGACAACTGCTCGTGTTCGACCTGGCCGAGGAGCAAGTGGTGCCCTGCCTGCTGCCGTTGGAGGCCAGAGGCCGGGCGGCCCGCCGGATGCGCACCGCCGGGCTGTCCGAGGAGAGCCTGCGCACGGTCCCCTCGCCTCTGGGCGGGGAGATGCTCCTCGTCCGGCCCGAATCACTGGGCGATGTGGTGCCGGTCGACGCGCGGATCGCCCTGCCGTCCTTGGTACGGCTGTGCGGCGCCGTGGACGACGCGGTCCGGATGGCCCCCACGGAGTTCACTCCTCATGTGTGGCCGAGGGAGGCGGACACCGCCTTCTCCGCCGCACCCCGCTACCAGCTGGAGATCTCCTCGGCGAACGGTGCGGAGGAGGCGGCCGGGCTCATCGACACCGAACTCACGCGGAAGAACGACGCCGAACGCTCGCGAAAGAAGGACGACGGATGCCCCGACGCACCGGCTACCGGCCCGGCAGCCCCTGCTGGGTCGACTGCATCACTCCCGACCTGACCGGGACCGGGCGGTTCTACACGGAGCTGTTCGGCTGGGAGTACACCACGGAGGGGCCCGGGTTCCAACTGGCCCGGCTCGGCGGGGAGATCATCGCAGGGCTGGGTGCGACACCGCCCGGCCTGCCGCCCGTCGCACGATGGACCGTCTACCTGGCCGCCAAGGACATCGACGCGACCTCGGCCAGGATCCGCGAACTCGGCGGCCGGATCGTGATGGGCCCGGTCCCGGCGGGGGCCGACGGACGGCTGTGCCTCGCCGTGGACCCCGACGGCGCACCGGTCGGCATCTGGGAAGGGCACCACGACGAGGGTGTGGTGCTCGGCGACGAGGAGGGCGCGGTCTGCGACTTCGAGCTGCGCACCCCCTGGCCCGAACGGGCCGAGCGGTTCTACGGGGAGCTGTTCGGCTGCTCCGTCAGCGGGGAGGGATCCCGCCTCTCGCTGGATCTGGACGGAACGCGACTTGCCTGGCTCACCCGCGCCGGGAGCGGCGAACAGCCGTACTGGCTCCCGCACTTCGGGGCCGGGACCGACGCGCTCGCACGTTCCCGCGCCCTGGGGGCCACCGCCCCCGCCACCCCGGGCGACCCCGGGAGCGGTCCCGGAGCGGTCCTGCTCCGGGACCCTTGGGGCGCGGAGTTCGCCCTGACGGCCGTCGCAACGCCCTGACCGCCGTCACAACGCCCTGACGGCCGTCACTGCCCCGCCATCGCATGCCCCTGATGGCCGTCACGGCGCGATGGCCATCACATGCCCTGCCCTCCGTCACAGCGACTTGACGGAGGGCACAGCGCTATGGCCGCCGCCCCTTGCCCGGCTGCCGTCACGGGACCCTGACAGCCGTCACAACGCCTTGACCGCCGCCGCCAGTTCCGGTCGTCCCTTGATGGCCAGCTTGCGGTAGATCCGGCCCAGGTGGGTGTCGACCGTGCGCTTGCTCAGGCACAGGCGTTCGGCCGCTTCCAGATTGCTGAGCCCCTGCAACACCAGCTCCGTGACCCGGCGTTCGCTCGGCGTCAGCCGGACCGGCACGGCGGCGGTGCGGCCGATCGGCGGTACGTGGTCGCCCGCCGGGGGATGCGGCGCCGTTCCCGGAGCGGGCTCCGTGGCGATGGTCCGGGCGGCCCCGGGCTCACCCATCGCCTGGTAGGCCTGCGCGGCGTGGGCCCGCCACGGGACGCAGGCCGGATTGGCGATGCCGCGTGCCGCCAACTGGTGGCCGCACTCCAGGAAGAGCCGCAGCGCCTCGTTGTGGTCGCCCCGCGCCATGGCCGCCAGACCGGACGCCTCCAGCACCAGACCGCGCAGCAGCGGATGCGAGTCGGCGGGCGGCTCCGGCAGCTCCTGCCGCGGTGCGCAGGCGTCCCCGCGGCGCAGCGCGAGCCGCAGCAGCAGCGCCGCCGCGGCGGCGTGCAGCCCGGGGGCGTTGACCCGGTGCTCGGTCAGCTGACGCGCGGTGCGCGCGTCCTCCTCGGCGGCGGTCAGATGCCCCCGCCGTACGGCGATGTCGGCGCGGGCCAGCAGGGCCAGCGCGAGTTCGCCGGGACGGTTCCAGCGCTCCGCCGAGCGGACCGCGCGTGCGGCCCAGAGGGCGGCCTCGTCGAGCCGTCCGCACCAGGCCAGTGCCATCGCCGCGCCCAGGACCCCGGAACCCGCCTCCGCGGCGGACGCCGAGCGGACACAGCGCACCGCCAGCCGTACCGCCCGGCGGTGCGACCGGCCTCCGGCCGCCGTCATGACGGCCAGTGTGCCGAGGAACGCCTGGGCCGCCGGGTCGGCCGGGCCGTGGGCGAGGGCCCGGACCGCGCGGCGCAGCCCCGCGCGGTGCCCGGCCAGGGCGGCCTGCGCGCTGACGGCGAGCAGCGGTTCCCTCGGAGGCTCCGGGAGCGCGGCGAGCGCCGCCGCCGTTTCGGCGAAGGGTTCCGACGCCGCCATGGAGGCGAGCGCCAGCACGGGCCCGGTGAAGGGCATCAGGGCGCGCGCACGCTCCACGGGGTCGGACGTGGCCGCTGCCGTGGCCGCCAGACAACGGGTCGCGGCCGGGAGGTCACGATGCAGCTCGACCGCGCCGAGCTGGACGGTCATCTGCCGCACCGCCTCTTCCGGGGCCGGTTCGGTCAGACCGCGCCGCAGGTAGCGTGCGGCGACGTCCCAGGAGCCGCTCTCCGCGGCGTCCCTGGCCGCGGCACGGAGCGCCGGGAGGGCCCAGTCCAGTCCGGTCGAGCCGGAGCTCAGCAGGTGCTCCGCCGCGCGGGTGGCGGGCGCACCGAGCCTGACCATCAGCTCACCGGCCCGCTCGTGCAGGGTGACCAGGGTGCCGGCCTCGGTGCCGGCCAGTACGGCGCTGCGTACGAGGTCGTGGCACAGACCTCCGGGTGGTTCCGGCTCGACCAGACCGGTACGGACCAGCACGGCCCGTGCCTCGTCCGCGATCAGGTCGCCCTGGCCCGCCAGCATGGCGGCGTGGGCGGACGGAACCTCAGGACCCAGCACCGCCATGGCGGTGAGCAGGTCGAAGGCGGTGGCGTGGCGCTCCCGCAGCCAGGTCAGCGCGGTGTCGGCGAGGGTGGCGGCCACGATCTGCCGGACGGTCTCCGGGTCGGGCGCTCCCGGCGAGATCCGGCCCGCGGCGAGCCGTGCCGTCAGCTCGGCGAGGATCAGCGGGTTGCCCTGGGAGACCGCGTGGCACAGGGCGGCGAGCTCCGTGTCGACCGGTGCGCCGAGCCCGTCGGCGAGCCGGTCGCTGGTGCAGCTGTCGCACAGCGGCTCGGGGACGAGCACGGTGGTATGTGCCAGGGCGCCGAGTTCGGCGGCGACCTGGTGGCCCGCGTCCGAGTCGACCGTGGCGATCATCAGGACCGGCAGCCCGTCGAGCCGCCGCGCCAGATACGTACACCAGTGCAGAGACTGCGGGTCGGCGAGGTGGAGGTCGTCGATGGCGAGGAGCACGGGACGGCGGCTGCTGAGGTCGCGGGCCGCGTGGAACAGCTCGTCGAGTACCGCGTGCCGGCCCCCGGACCCCCCGGGCGCGCTTTCACCACTGACGGGAACGGCTTCCGCTAACTGCTCGGAGAATTCCACGAGCGGCGTTCCCTGCTGCGCCGACCGGTGTGTGAAGGGATCGAAAAGCTGCCGGACCACACCATAGGGGAAATCCTGCTCGTACGCGTGGCACCGGGCACGCAGCGGTACGGCCAGTTCGGCGGCGCGGACCGTCATGGCGTGCAGCAGCGCGGTCCTGCCGACACCTCGGGGCCCGCTGAGCAGCAGCACCGAAGGACGCCCCGCGGCCAGTCTCATCAAGGCTGTTTCCAGCGCGTCCAATTCGCGTTCGCGGTGCGGCAGGTGGTCGACCCCCGTCTCCGCGGTCGTGGCTGTCACCATGCGGCCCCCCATCATCCACGCCCGGCGACCACAGTGTCCCCGAATCCTGTGAAGTGTCAATGCGGAATGGCTGGTTCCGGCATTACGTATCGACGTACGTATATGCCCTCCTCCAATACTTCCGAACCCCGGATACGTACACACGGATACACGGATACCGATACCGATTGTGCGGTATGTACAGCGGTTTTGAGCCCGTGTTCGAATGAACCGCCGACTGTCGGATCACTGATCGCCGAATCGGCATCGCACCCATGAACTTCCGGGGGGATCACCTATGGAGCGACCGCGCCTGAAAGCGCATTTCCGGACCGAAGTGGTGGACGGATCCAAAGTCTTCCTGCTCGGTGAAGGCCAGGAATTCCTCGTCCAAGGAGCCGCAGCGGTCCATCTGCTGCCGTACCTGGACGGCCGGCACACCGTGGCGGAGATCCTGCAGAAGCTGAGCGGGACGCTGTCGCTCGGCCCCGCGCTGACCGCGCTGCGCCGCTACGAGGTGGCGGGCCACCTCGCCGAGGGCCGCCCCGGCCTGCCGGACGCCGTGCTCGCCTACTGGGATGCCCAGGGCGTCGACCCCGCGCAGGTCGCCGACTCGGCGGCCCGTACCGAACTGCTGGTCACCGCCGCCGGATCCGCCGAGGCCGAGCCGGTCGTGCGCGCCCTGCACGGGATGGGGCTGCGCGCACGGGAAGTGACCCACGATCAGGCGCGCGCCGCCGGTCCGGACACGCTGACCGTGATCCTGGTGGACGACTACCTCGACCCGCTGCTCGAGGAGCTCAACACCGCCCGCCTCGCGGACGGACGGCCGTGGCTGCTGGCCCGCCCTACCGGCACCTCGCCCTGGCTCGGCCCGCTGCTGCGGCCGGGCGGCACCGGCTGCTGGGACTGCATCCGCCAGCGCATCAGCGGCAACCGTCAGGTGGAGCGCTACCTCAGCGGCAAGCGCGGCCAGAGCGTCCCGTACCACCCGGCCACCGCCGCCGTTCCGGCCGGTCCCGCGGCGCTGGCCCAGCTACTGGCCGTGGAGCTGGCGAAGCTGCTGGCCACCGGGGCTTCCGAACGGCTTGACGGGCGCATGATCAGCCTCGACCTGCCGGCCCTGGGCACCGACGAGCACATGCTCATCCGTCAGCCGCAGTGCCCGAGCTGCGGTGACCCGACGCTGATCAGCGAGCGCAGCCCCAAGGTGACGCTCACCGCGCGCCCCGCACGGCACACCACCGACGGCGGCTACCGGGTGCAGGCCCCGCAGGTCACCTACGACCGGCTGAAGAAGCACATCAGCCCCTATCTCGGCGCCATCACCAAGCTCGGCGCGCACGAGGAGACCGGCAACGGGATCACGTACAGCTTCACCGCCGGGCACAACTTCGCGATGGTCAACGACAACATGGACCTGCTGCGCCGCAACATGCGCGGCCAGAGCGGCGGCAAGGGCCGCACCGAGATGCAGGCCAAGGTCAGCGCGGTCTGCGAGGCCATCGAGCGCTACTCGGCGGTCTGGCGGGGCGAGGAGCGCGTGGTCCACGCCACGTACCAGGACCTGGACCCGGCCGTGGCGCTGCACATGGACGAGCTGCTGCTGTTCTCCGCCGAGCAGTTCGAGCACCGGCAGGAGTGGAACGCCAACCCCATGCACCGGCTGCACCTGGTGCCGGACCCGTTCCGCACCGATCTGGACCTGGACTGGTCCACCGCCTGGTCGCTCACCCACGAGACGGAGCGCCTGGTCCCGGCCGGCTACGCCTGGTACGGGCACCCGGACATGGCCCGGCACTTCTACTGCGTCAGCGACTCCAACGGCTGCGCCAGCGGCAACACCATCGAGGAAGCCGTGCTCCAGGGCTTCTGCGAGGTCGTGGAACGCGACGCCGTGGCCCTGTGGTGGTACAACCGGCTGCCCCGGCCCGCCTTCGACCTGGACTCGCTGAACGACCCCTACGTAGCCCAGATGCGTGCCTTCTACGCCTCCATGGACCGCGAACTGTGGGTCCTGGACATCACCTCCGACCTGGGCGTGCCCACCTTCGCGGCGATCTCACGGCGCGACCACGAGGTCGAGGACGTGATGGTCGGCTTCGGCGCTCACCCCGACCCGCGGATCGCCGCGATCCGGGCGCTGACCGAGGTCAACCAGTTCCTGCCGTTCGTCGACCGCAGGGACGAGCACGGCGCGACGGTCTACCGGACCGACGACGTGGAGACGCTCGCCTGGTGCCGTGAGACGAAGGTGGCCGAGGAGCCCTGGCTGCTGCCCGACCCCTCGGCTCGCCCCTCGACCGTCTCCGACTTCGCTCCGATGGTCGGCCACGACCTTGCGGGACATGTCGCCGACTGTGTGGCGCGCGCCCGCGCCTGCGGCATCGAAGTGATCGTGCTGGACCAGAGCCGCCCCGACCTCGACCTCAGCGTGGTCAAGGTGATCGCCCCCGGCATGCGTCACTTCTGGCGGCGTACCGGCCCCGGCCGGCTCTACGACGTACCGGTGCGCCAGCGCTGGCTGAACGCGCCGCGCACCGAGGCGGAGCTCAACTCCAAGAACGTCTTCTTCTAGAGCCCGCTGGAAGGGAACTCATGACGACGACCTCACAGCTTCCCGCGCCGAACGAGCCGGCGGCGGATGTCGCGCCCGGCTCGGCGCGGTGGTGGCTGAGGCTGCGCAGGGACGCCGAACCCGCGCCCGCCCGCACCGGCGGGGCACTGCGGATCGCGGCGCCCTTCGGCACCCTCGACCTGGGTGAGCCGCCTCCGGGGATCCGCGCGGCGCTGACCGCGCTGACCGGAGGCGAACGGCCCGAGGAGGAACTGACCGCGGCCGTCGCCGAGCGTGACGGCGAATCGGGACTGCTGCGCTGGCATCTGACGGTGCGCAAGCTGGACGGCCACGGTCTGCTGGAGCACGCGCTGTATCAGGACGGTGCCGCGCACCAGCCGGGCAGGCCGCTGGCAAGGCTGCGCGTGGTCGGCCGCGGCGCGGGCGCGCCGGGACCGGCGCCCGACCCAGCGGCGCGGCTGCGGCTCTCGCGCTTCGTCACCGCCACGCCCACGGACGGCATGCTGGTGCTGCGGGCGCCCGGCAGTCCGCTCGCGGTCGAACTCGGGCCCACCGGGGGGGTCCTGCTCGCGGCGCTGACGGACTGGACGACACCGGCCCAGCTGGCTCACCGGGACGGGGGGCTACCGCTCGACACGCTGCGCCAGGCACTGCGGCTGTTCACCGCGGCCCGGCTGCTCGACCAGGACGGGCCGGAGCGTGAGCAGCCGGAGGAGCGCCGCACCGCCCAGTGGTCCGCCACCGACCTCGCCTTCCACGCGTACACCCGGATGCCCGGCACGGTGGCGGCGTCCGGCGGCAGCTACCCGGGTGCGGCCCGGTTCGCTCCCGAGCCGGCCTCGCCACCGCCGTTCCCCGGCGAGCGGATCGCCCTGCCGGTGCCGGACCTCGAACAGGTGGCCAGGCGTGAGCGGCCCTTCGCCGAGATCCTGGAGGCCCGCAGCTCGGTCCGCGACCACGACGAGACGCCGCTGACCGTGGAGCAGCTCGCCGAGCTGCTGTACCGCACGATGCGGCGGCGCGGCGCGTTCGTCGGCAGCGACGGCCAGGAACTGGCCGACCGGCCGCTGCCCAGCGGCGGCGCGGTGCACGAGCTGGAGGTCTACCCGCTGATCAGCTCCTGCACCGGCGTGGCGCCGGGCCTGTGGCACTACGCCTCCGACCGGCACGAGCTGGAGCTGGTGGCGGAGCCGGGTCCGGCCACCGCGGCGCTGCTGACCGCGGCCAGGGAGACCTCCTTGATGACCGCGGACCCTCAGGTGCTGCTGCTGATCACGGCCCGCTTCGGCCGGGTGATGTGGAAGTACGAGACGGTCGCCTATCCGCTGATCCTCAAGCACGTCGGCGTGCTCTACCAGAGCCTCTACCTGGTGGGCACGGCGATGGGGCTGGCCACGTGCGGGCTGGGCGGCGGGGACGCCGCCGACTTCGCCGCCGCCAGCGGTCTCGACTGGCTCACCGAGGGGACGGTGGGCGAGTTCGTGGTGGGGAGCAGGCCCAGGACACCGCGTCAGGACATCGGTGTGCCCAGGGGAGAGGACCGAAGATGAGACGCACGGGGGGAGAACAGCGGTGAGGTTCCGGTTCAAGGCGCTCCAGCGGATGCGGGAGCCGGACGAGTTGGACACGCCGACTCTGCTGGCCGCGCCACGCGGCTGGGTCGCGCTCTTCGTGGTCATGATCACCATGACCGGGGCGCTGCTCTGGGTCTTCACCGGGCGGCTCCCGATCAGCGTGGACGCCCCAGGACTGCTCACCATGCCCGGCGGGACCGGACTCGTGCAGAGCCCGTACGCGGGTGTGGTGCAAGAGGTGCTGGCCAAGCCCGCGGACACGGTCACCCAGGGTCAGCCGCTGGCTCGCGTCGAGGATGCCTCGGGCAGGGCCAGGGTGGTCAGCAGCCCGTTCACCGGGCAGGTGGTCGGCTTCCCGGTGGACAAGGGGCAGGTGGTCCACCCCGGCACGACGGTGGCGTCCGTCGAACGCACCGACGCTAACGCGGGCACCGGGGGCGGGAACGACCGCGACGCCATGGTGGCGATGGTCTTCGTCCCGGCCCCCCGCGCGGCGGGGCTGAGGCCGGGTCAGTCGGTCGACCTGTCCGTGTCCACCGCCCCGGCCGGGACGTTCGGCCTGCTGCGCGGCAGGATCGAGTCGGTCAGCCCCTACTCCCTGACCAGCGAGGCCGTCTCCGGCCTGGTCGGCGGTGACCTCGCGGCCCACACGTACGCGGGCAGCTCACCGCCGCGTCTGGTGGTGGTGCGACTGCTCCGCACTGCGGACACCCCGACGGGCTTCGTCTGGACGTCGGCGAGCGGACCGCCCGGCCGGCTGAGCACCCAGGTGTCGGTCACCGCGACCATCAACCTGGGCCACCAGACCCCCTTCAACCTCCTCCTCGGCCGCTGAAGGGAACACCAGGATGACGGACACCCTTGCCTCGCGCGGGACGACGGAGCACACCTCGAAGAGGAAGAAGCGGGCCGACAGGAAGAAGGGGAGCGGGACGGCCTCCGCGCCGCCCGGCCGCCCGCGGCGCAGGCGCCGTGGACCGGTACGCCGTGGCTGGCGCCACTCCGTGCCCACGGTGCTCCAGATGGAGTCGGTGGAATGCGGCGCAGCCAGCCTCGCCATGATCCTCGCCCACTACGGCCGCCATGTGCCGCTGGAGGACCTGCGCAGCGCCTGCGGGGTCTCCCGGGACGGAGCCCGCGCCTCCAGCGTGCTGCGCGCCGCCCGCAGTTACGGTCTGGAAGCCCGGGGCTACCAGACCGAGGCGGACCAGCTCAAGGACCTGACCGGCCCGGTCATCATCTTCTGGGCCTTCCAGCACTTCCTGGTCGTCGAGGGGATACGCAGCCGGTACGGCCGCACGGTGGTCGCCGTCAACGACCCCGCCAGTGGCCCTCGGCTGATGGACTGGGAGGAGTTCGACTCCGGATTCACCGGCATCGTTCTCTCCTTCGAGCCCGGCCCCGAATTCCGCCCGGGGGGCAGCAAGGGAGGCGCCGGCCGGGCGCTGCTGGAGCGGCGGCTGCCCAGCGGCCGTGCCATGCCCCTGGTGCTGATGGCCAGCGTGCTGCTGGTGATCCCCGGTATCGCCACGCCCGCGTTCACCCGCGTCTACATCGACCAGGTGCTCTCCGGGAACAGCCCCGGCTACCTCGCGCCGCTGCTGCTGGCGATGGTCCTCACGGCATTTGCGGTCCTGGTCCTCACGTCGGTCCAGCGGCACTATCTGCTGCGTCTGGAGATCCGGATGGGGCTGGTCAGCTCAGCCCGGTTCTTCCGCCATCTGCTGCGCCTGCCGGTCGACTTCTATCTGCAGCGCCGTCCGGCGGAGGTCGCCAAACGCGTCTCCGGCAACGACGTGGTCGCCGAGATCCTCTCCCGCGACTTCGTGCTGACCGTGGTCAATCTGATCCTGGTGCTGTTCTACGCGGTGCTGCTGATCCGCGACGACGTGCTGCTCGGCGTCATCGGGGTCGGCATGGCGCTGCTCAACGTCGTGGTGCTGCACGCGGTCTCCCGCTCGCGCACGGACGCGGTCGCGGCGCTGCGCACCGACCGCGGCAACCTCACCGCCACCACCTTCACCACCCTGAGCATGATCGAGACGGTCAAGGCGACCGGTGCCGAGCCGGACGCGTTCAGCCGCTGGGCCGGATTCATGGCCAAGGTCGTCACCGTCAAGCAGAAGCTCGGGGTGCCGACGGCGGTGCTGACCGTCATCCCGCCCATGCTGGCGGGCCTCAACAGCGGGCTGATCCTGCTCGTCGGCGGCGGACGCGTGGTGGACGGCGCGATGAGCGTCGGGCTGCTGGTCTCCTTCCAGACGCTGCTGGTCGCACTCAGCCGCCCCGTCACCCAGCTCACCAATCTGGGCGGCCGGCTCCAGGACGTCACCGCGGACATCAAACGGCTCTACGACGTGGAGCGCTACCCGGTCGCCGACTGCTTCTCGCGTCCCGACCCGCCGGCCCGGCCCCGGCTCGACGGTCGGCTCGACTTCCAGGAAGTCCGCTTCGGCTACAGCCCGCTGGGCGAACCCGTCATCAAGGACCTGACATTCACCGTGTCGCCCGGCAGCCGAGTGGCCGTGGTGGGCGGCTCCGGCAGCGGCAAGTCCACCCTGGGACGGCTGCTGACCGGTCTCTACGCCCCTTGGTCGGGCCAGATCCTGCTGGACGGCAAGCCGCGTGAGGAGATCTCCCGCACCGTGCTGGCCTCCTCACTCGCCTACGTGGACCAGGAGATCTCCCTTTTCGAGGGCACGGTCCGGGACAACCTGACGCTCTGGAACGACGACGTGACGGACGAGGAGGTCTCCGCGGCACTGGGCGACGCGGCGGTCTTCGAGACCGTGATGACCAGGCCGGGCGGAATCCACAGCCTGGTCCAGGAGGGCGGGCGCAACTTCAGCGGTGGCCAGCGGCAGCGGCTCGAGCTGGCTCGCGCGCTGGCAGCCCAGCCCACCCTGCTGGTGCTCGACGAGGCGACCAGCGCGCTGGACCCGGAGACCGAGCGCGTGATCATGGACAATCTGCGCCGCCGCGGCTGCGCCTGTCTGATCATCGCGCACCGGCTCTCCACCGTCCGTG
Organism: Streptomyces sp. NPDC047022; assembly: GCF_040644155.1. Taxonomy (NCBI): domain Bacteria; kingdom Bacillati; phylum Actinomycetota; class Actinomycetes; order Kitasatosporales; family Streptomycetaceae; genus Streptomyces; species Streptomyces sp. NPDC047022. Next base: position 108,224 of record NZ_JBEYVV010000020.1, read on the forward strand.
ACGCGGACGAGATCATCGTGCTGCACCAGGGCGAAATCGCCGAACGCGGCACCCACGAAGAGCTGCTGGCCATGGGAGGCCGCTACGCCGCGCTGATCGAATCGGCCCGGCGCGAGGAGGAGGACGAACTGTGAGCACTCCCGTGACCGAGGCCGACTCGGCGCTGCACCCCTTCTTCACCGACGCCGCCACGCCCCGCACCGACCGGCATCTGGTCCTGGACGACCCCCGCAAGGTACTGCTCGTGACGCACGGCGCCGTGGACCTGTTCGCGGTCCGGCTCGAGGCGGGCGCACCGGTCGGCCGGTGGACGTTCCTGTGCCGGATCGACGCGGGCACCCTGCTGCCGGGCTCGCCCACGGGCCCCCTGCACGGGATCGTGGCCCGCCCCGTGCAGGGTGCTCAGGTCGCCCTGATGCCCAGCCATCATCTGGAGGGCCTCTCCGGCGAAGGCGGGCCGGGTCATGCCCTCGGCCTCGGCCCCCGGACCAGGCAGGAGGTGGTCGAGCAGTGCGTCACCGGCCTGGAGCGCGGTATCAGTGCCCTGGCCGGATCGCTGCGCGACGGTCTGCCGCCGCGTGAGTTCGTCCCGCTGGATCCCGACGGCACCACCGAACTGACGAAGAACCAGGCGCTGCGCTCGGTCGACGGAGTCCGCTGGGTGCGGATCGAGTCCGGCGCCGTCGAGATGCCGGAGGGTATCGCCGGTGAACTGACCGCGGGCGAGCAGCTGTTCCTGACCGACCGCGACTGGCTGGTGGCCCGCGGCCCGGCCCGGGTCAGCGCCTGCTCGGCGCGCGAACTGCTCGCGAAGGGCAGGCTCTGGGAACAGCTCACCCGGCACAGCGGGCGGCTGCTGTTCGCGGTGGACCGCCGTGTGGAGCGGCAGCGCGCCCAGGAGCAGCGGCTGTTCACCGCGCGCAGCGAGCGCGACGCGGGCACCCTGAAGGAGTCGGCGCGCGGCTTCGACACCGTGCTGCGGGACACCGCCTCCCGGGTCAGGCTCGCCGACGCCGCGGCCGACCGGCCGTCCCTGGCCGCGGCCCGGCTGGTGGCCTCCCAGCTCGGCTTCACCGTCAGGGCCCCCGTGGCCGGGTCCGGCCACGACCGGCATCTGGACCAGTTGCAGGCCATCGCGCTGGCCTCGGGGGTGCGCACCAGGACGGTCCGGCTGGAGGACCGCTGGTGGCGCAAGGATCTCGGCCCGATGGTCGGCTACCGCAAGGGCGGCGACGCGGTGGCGCTGCTGCCGGTCGGCAGGAGCTACCTGGTGGCCGAGGCCGGATCCGTGACCCCGCTGGATCCGAAGGTGGCGGCGGAGCTGGAGAACCGGGCCACGGTCCTGTACCGGCCGCTGCCGGCAAGCGTCCGCAGTGTCGCCGCGCTGCTCCGCTTCGGGCTGCGCAACAACCGGCGCGATCTGCTGATGTTCTCCGGGATGGGCGCCCTGGTCGCGCTGATCGGCCTGCTGGTCCCGGTGATGACGGGGAAGATCCTCGGTACCTTCGTGCAGCACGCCCAGCGGAGCCTGATCGTCGAGGGCAGCCTGGTGGTGATCGGCTCCGCGCTCGCGGTGGCCGCGCTCTCGGTGGTGCAGAACATCGCCGTGCTCAGGATCGAGAGCCGCTCGACGGCAGCCATGCAGGTCGGTGTCTGGACCAGGCTGCTCTCGCTGCCCGCGTCCTTCTTCTCCGGCTGGTCCACCGGTGAGCTCGGCACCACGGTGCTCGGCGTCAGCGCCGCCCAGGAGACGCTCTCGGGCATGATGACCACGGCCACCCTCGGGCTGCTCACGGGGCTGGCCAACCTGGTCCTGGTGTACTTCTACGATCTGAGGCTCGCCTTCCTGGCCACCGTGCTGGTGCTGTTCGGCGCGCTCTTCGCGGTCGTGGCCGGACGGTTCGAGATCCGCTGGCAGCGCCGTCTGTACGCACACGAACAGGCCATGTCCTCCCGGGTCTTCCAGTTGCTCACGGCGGTGCCCAAGCTGCGGGTGACCGCGGTCGAGGACCGGGTCTTCGGTTCCTGGGCCGGTCACTTCAGCCGGGGCCGCAGTCTGGCCGCGTCCTCACGGCGCGTCCAGAACCTGGTCACCACCTTCAACGCCGGGTTTCCGCTGGTCTGTTCGGCCGTCATCTTCGCGGTGGTCGGCGGCCCCATGCGCGGGCAGGTGTCGATCCCGGTCTTCCTCTCCTTCTTCACCGCCTTCAACCTGCTGGTCGCCTCCAGCCTCCAGTTCACCTCCGCCGCCGTCACCGCGATGGGGGTGGTACCCATGCTGGAGAGGATCCGGCCGATCCTGGAGGAGACTCCGGAGACCGACGAGACCAAGGCCGAACCCGGGGACCTGTCGGGCCGGGTGGGCCTCAGCCATGTCTCGTTCCGCTACGGGCACGACGGGCCCCTCGTTCTGTCGGACGTCACGCTCCAGGTGGAGCCCGGGGAGTTCGTGGCCCTGGTCGGGCCCTCGGGCAGCGGCAAGTCGACCGTGCTGCGCCTGCTGCTCGGCTTCGAACGCCCCGAAGCGGGCACCGTGCTCTACGACGGCCAGGACCTCGCGGAACTGGAACTGTCCGCGGTGCGCCGGCAGTGCGGGGTGGTGCTCCAGCACGGTTCGCTGCTGGCCGGCGACATCAAGGCCAACATCGTCGGCAGCACCCAGCACACAGTGGACGACGCCTGGGCGGCGGCCGAGATGGCCGGGATCTCCGAGGACATCGCGGCCATGCCGATGGGCATGAACACGGTGCTCTCGGAGGGCACGAGCACCCTCTCCGGCGGCCAGCGGCAGCGTCTGATGATCGCCAGGGCACTGGTGTCCCGCCCTCGCATCGTCTTCTTCGACGAGGCCACCAGCGCCCTGGACAATCCGACCCAACGACTCGTGACCGAGAGCACCCGGCGGCTCAAGGCCACCCGGATCGTCATCGCCCACCGGCTGTCCACCGTCGCCGAGGCGGACCGGATCGTCGTCATGGACCAGGGCCGGGTGGTGCAGCAGGGCACTTACGAGGAACTGCTGGCCGATTCCGAGGGGCTCTTCGCGCGCCTGGCCAGCCGTCAGATGTGAGATCGCGTTGATCCGATCCGAGGAGAGCACATGGAATACGCACTGCTCATCTATGGACCCGAGGTCACCTGGGACCGGATGACTCGGGAGGAGCGCGAGGAGCGCTTCTGCGCCAACCGGGCCTTCGGCCGGTCCCTGTACGAGGCCGGGGTGGGGGTCGTCTTCGGCGCCCGCCTGGCCCGGCCGGACTTCGCGGTGGCGGAGGAACGGGCCGGGGAGGGCGTGCCGGAGGTCGGCGGAATGTGGCTGATCGACGTCGAGTCCGAGGAGGATGCCCGCACCTGGGCCGACCGGGTACCGCTCTTCGACGGCAACCACGTGGAACTACGCCGCTGCGACCGCCCCCGCCCCGCCACGTGATCGCGCGCGAAGCGCGCACCCTAGGGGCGTGGATCTCCACCGACATGCGGTTCCGCCGCGAGGGCGCGACCGGCCCCCACGAACCCGCGGACAAGAACTCACCGCGCGGGCGCCCCCGGCCACCACGGGCCCGCAGGTGACGAACCGGCCGCCCCGCGGAGCGCTACCGCAGATGCGCCGCAAGCCGTCCCGCCACCGCCTCCGGCCGTTCCAGCAGCGGAAGATGGCCGGTGTCCGGAACGGTCAGCACCCGGCAGCCGGGCACCTCGGCGCGCAGCAGCTCCGCGTTGGCGGTGAACGCCGGCATGTCCTCGGTGCCCACCACCGCCAGGGTCGCGGCGCTGATCGAGTGCAGGTCCGCCCGGGAGTGCCGGTGCGCGGTGAGGGTGTCCATGGAGCCGTCCGCCAGCTCGGCCCAGCGGTGCCGGAGCACCGTATCCCGTACTGATCGACGCAGCTCGGGGTGGGACTCGGTGCCGCGGAAGATGTCCGGAGGCGCGGTCATCCACAGGTCGGTCAGATGCTCGCCGGGGCCGGTGAGCCGGTACAGCAGCGTCAGTTGCTTGTAGCGCTGCTCGGCGGCGGGGTCGTTGGCGGTCCCGGCGAGGGTGGGCGCGGCGACGACGAGTCGTTGCACCAGATCCGGTCGCTGCATGGCAAGTTGGAGGGCACTGGTGGAGCCGAAGGACAGGCCGACCAGCCGGCGCGCGCCGGTCTCCTCGGCGACCAGGGCCAGCCGGTCAGCGAGCCGGGGCAGTGTCAGGCCGGGCGGGCAGGGGCCGGAGCGGCCGTGTCCGGGCAGGTCGGCCCCGATGTGCCGCCAGCCGGGCAGCAGGTCCCACAGCGGCTGCCACAACGTGGAATCCATGGTGTAGCCGTGGAGCCACAGCACGGCGGGGCCGGTTCCCGACTCGGTCAGATGCAGTCCGTGCGTGGTCATCGCGCGTCTCCCGTCATGGGCGGCGCGGCGGGGAAGTCCGCGCAGAACTCACGGAAGGCGACGACGGGTTCGTCCCTCCCGTCCAGGCGTTCCGGAGCGCCGGGCACCAGGTGTTCCCAGATCACCTGGTCCTCGGCCAGCGCCTTGCGGCTGCCCGCGACGATCACGGGCAGGGTGTCGCGCTGGTGGTCCCGTACGCCGACGGCGACCCGGGCGACACAGCCCTCGGGCGTGGGCACCGCGGCGGTGACGATCACATGCACCTCGCCCTCGGGGCCGAACTCGGTGACCACCACTCCGGGGCTGTAGGCCCGGGCCAGGAAGCGCGGACGGTACTCCCAGCGGACCGTGTTGGTGCGGATGGCCCGCCAGCGCACCTCCTCCTTGTGCCGTTCGTCCTGCCAGGGCGAGGTCTGCATCAGGAACTCGCCTTCGACCACGAGTTCCCCGCTCGGCCCCGGGCTCGCCGTCCAGCCGCGGACGCCGGGCACCATGTGCACCGCCTTGAAGTGGTCACCGTCGAAGGCGTTCTCCACGACATAGGCGCTGTCCACCGCGACCGGCAGGGTGACCGCCGGTACGAGGGGGAAGTCGGCGGCGTACTTCTCCACGGCCTGTGCGAAGCCGCGGTCGCCCGCGGGGTCACCGGTGAGCCGCGCGAAGACGGCGTCGCCCCATTGCAGTACCGGGTACTCGGCCACCGACAACGGCCGCGTCGCATCGCCGAGCGCGATACGGCGGCCGTGGAACGGGCAGACCAGGCAGTCCTTCTCGCGTCGGCCGCCGTACCCGAGATGGGCCCCTCGGTGCGGGCACGCCGCGTCGAACACGCGCACCCGGTCGTCCTCGCGCAGCGCGACGAGTGCGCGGTCGCCGATCGCCAGCGGGGTGGGGTCGGCGGAGAGTTCGGAGCGGAAGGCCAGCAGGTACCAGCCGCTGTGCGGGATGACGGCGGACGGATTCACAGGACTCACAGGGCTCACAGGACTTACAGGACTTACAGGGTTCAGCGGTTTCATCGGCGGCCCACCACCTCGAGCACCTGCTCGGCGGCGAGTTCGCCGCTCAGCAGCGCGCTTCCCAGCCAGGGCAGTCCCTTGCCGCAGCGGGTGGCCTCGCCTGCGAAGAAGACGGTGTCGTCGACGGGCTCGGCCCAGGCCGAAGCGGCCGTTCCGGCGCCGGCCAGAGGAGCGCTGAAGCCTCCGCCGCTGAGTGGATCGGTGCCCCAGTCGGCCGGGGTCACCTGGACGATCCGGGAGTTGGCGGCCCAGGGCAGGGCCGTACGCAGCATGGGCAGCAGCAGTTCCTGGTCGGCGATCGCGGCGCGGACCGTGGCAGCCGCCGCGGCCTTCGCGACGATCACGATCTCGGGCCGCCCCGCGGTGGCCCGGAGGAATCCGGTACGGCCGTCCATGTCCAGCGTGACGGCGCTCTCGGGTGCGGGCCGGTCCAGGGTGACAACCGCGCAGCAGGCGTCACCGAGCGGCAGCCGCAAGGCGGCGTCGTGCTTGGCCGCGGGCAGGTCGGGCAGTCTCAGTCCGCCCGAGGCGACCACCGTCGGCGGCACGGTCACCACGGCGACGGTCGCGGTCACAGTGCCCGCGCCGGTGTGCGCGGTGATGTGTCCGGGCCGGTGGCGCACCTCGTGCACCGGGCTGCCCAGCCGCACGTCGAGCCCTTCGGCGAGCAGCGCCGGCACGGCGGCGAGCCCTCCGTCGACGGTGTACTCGCCAGAGCCGCACAGATCGCCCCGCTGGGCGGCGGCGAGGCCGGGGGCGCTGAGCCGGTCAGGGTCGGCCGCCCAGTTCTGCCGGAACCACTCACTGGACGCGGCGATTTCGGCCTCGCTCAGGCCCCGGCCGCGCAGCCAGCCGCCGACGGAGAGACCGGCGGGGCCCGGGGCGGCGTGAAGCTGTGCCTCGATCTGCCAGGGTGCCCGGCGGCCACGGCCGAGTACGGCCATGTCCTGGGCTGTGCCGTCGCGGACGACATGGGCGGCGGTGTCACGGGGCAGCTGCCTGACCCGCTCCGCGCCGACGAAGGCGTGCACCGGGTTGCGGTCTCCGTGCACCACTTGGGCGCCGAGTTCGAGCGGGGGGCCTCCGTCGTCGGGGTGGTGGCTGCGGATGCGTCCGCCGAGCCGCCGCCGCGCCTCGTGGACGACGACGGACAGCCCCTGGTCGTGCAGGCGCCGGGCGCAGGAGAGACCGGCCGCACCGGCTCCGATCACCAGGATGTCGGTTTCCATCAGGGTCTTTCGGTCGGTGTCTTCCGGTCGGTTCGTATACGCGCATACGTGGTCCACGTCGTCAGGCGTCGTACGCGTCGTCCCGCCCGAGGCGCAGGGGATAGGCCGTCAGGCGGCGTGGGATCAGCGTGGGCCGGAAGGCGGGCGTCACGTCCGGGCCGCGCAGGCCGGGGAAGCGGTCCAGCAGCCGGGCCAGCAGTGTCGGCAGCACCTGCCGCACCAGGGCGGCGGCCAGGCAGAAGTGCGGTCCGGCGCCGAAGGCCAGGTGCGGGTTGGGCACCCGGTCGGGGACCAGCCGGTCGGGTTCGGTGAAGACCGCGGGGTCGCGGTTGGCCGCGGCGATCACCGCCAGTACCCGGGCCCCGGCGGGAACCCGCCCTCCGGGCAGTTCCACGGACTCCGTGGTCACTCGGGCGGCGAACGGGATCGGTGCTTCCAGGCGCAACAGTTCGTCGGCGCAGGTCCGCGCGAACTCCGGGTCCTCGGTGATGCGTCGCCGTACGGCCGGCCCTTCGGGCAGCAGCCACAGCAGCCCGTTGCCGACGGTCTCGGCGAGGGGCCCCCAGCCGCCGATCACGGCGAGCGAGAGGATGCCCAGCATCTCGTGCCGCTCCAGCCGCTGGTCGGCGGCGAGCGCCGCGAGCGGTGACGTGTCGTCGTCGCCGGCCGCCAGGGCGCGGGCATGGGCGTCGAGGTAGTGGGTGAGGGCGCTCGCGGCCAGGCGTCCGCGCGCGGCCGACGCCGGTGGCGCCATCGGGTCCAGGTTGACCGAGGCGGCGCGGGCCAGGTCGGTGAAGGCGGCGTGTTCCTGGGGAGGCAGCCCGAAGAGGCGGCCGAAGACGGCTGTGGCCAGGGGGGTGCCGAGGTCCCTGATCGCGTCGGGCTCCGCGTCCCGCGCGGCGAGCCCGGACACCAGGGTGTCCACGTCCTGTCGCAGCCCCTCCGAGACGGAACGCAGGGCGGCCGGGCCGAGCAGCAGGCCGCCCGGTGCGCGCAGCCGATGATGGTCGGGCGGGTCGGTGGTGAGCATGGACACCGGCAGCGCGTCGTCCCTGGCCCGTTCCCGCTGGCCGAGCGCGGCGGAGAAGCGCGCGTCGCGCAGCAGTGCGGAGCAGGCGGCGTGCCCGGTGACCAGCCACATGCCGGAGAACCGGTCGTGGTGGACGGGGACGTTGGTCTGCAGCCAGCGGTAGGCCGGGTAGGGGTCGCGCCGTCCCGCGGGGGCGAACGGGTGGATCAGTGAGCCGGGCAGGTCCACGGCCGCGGTACTCATCAGCGGGCTCCCCTCTTCAAGAACGCCGGGCCCGGCCGCCTCGGGGATGCGGCCGGACCCGGCGAGTGTGCGGTCGGTCAGCGGACGCGGGGGCCACGCCAGCGGAAGGTCATGGCTGTCAGCACCAGGCCCGCCAAGGCCCAGAGCCCGAGCACCAGCGCGATCCGGGACAGCTCCCAGGCGTGGGCGGGTTCCACGGCGGTGAAGGAGTCCGGCAGGAACACCGAGCGGAACCCCTGGGCCATCCACTTCACCGGGAAGAACGCGGCCACCGTCTGGATCCAGTGCGGCAGCTGGTTGAAGGGGAAGAAGACCCCGGAGATGAACTGGAGCACCATGAAGACCGGGGTGACGATCGCCGCGGCGGAGCGGCTGTTCGGGATGGCGGCGGCGTACGCGCAGCCGATCAGCGCGCAGGCGACGGTGCCCAGCGCCAGATCCCAGCCCAGGGTGGCCCAGCGCTCGGGGCTGCTCGGCATCGGGAGCCCGAACAGGCCCCAGGCGATTCCCAGCAGCAGGACAGTCTCCAGGACGGTGGTGACCACGACACGCGCCAGCTTGCCGATGAAGTAGGCGGACTTGGGCATCGGCGTCATCGCCAGGCGGCGGACGGTGCCGGTGTCCCGTTCGATGGCGATGTTGATGGCCAGTCCGGAGAAGGCGGTGCTCATGACACCGGCCGCGATGATCCCGGCCATGAAGACCTGCTTGAGGTCGGTGTCGGTGCCGGCCACCTTGCCGTTGAAGATCGAGCCGAACACCAGCAGCAGCAGTACCGGGAACATCAGGGTGAAGACCAGTGACTGCTTGTTGCGGAAGAACGCCTTGAGCTCGACGGACGAGCGGGCGGCCCCGGCCCTGAGCATGCCCGGCAGACGCGCCGCTCGCGGGGCGTGCCCGGCCTCGGCGTCGTAGACCTCACGGGGGGAAGCGGTCGACGTCATCGGGTGGCCTCCGCCTCGGTAGCCGCGGGCTGGTTGATCAGGTTGAGGTAGATCTCTTCGAGAGTGGGCCGGTGCACCCTCAGCTCCGGCAGCTCGCCGGGGTACGCCTCGCGGGCCCACGGCAGCAGCACCGAGAGCAGAGCGGTCGGTGTGTGGGTGTGGATGCGCTGCACCCTGTCCGCGGTGGGCGCCTCGGCTTCGGCACCGCCCGGCAGCGGAGGCAGCCCCCGTCCGGCCAGTTCCGGCGGGAGCCGGAAGGAGACGGTGGCCGGCGGGCGGGACTCCCCGCCCAGCTCGGCGATCGGCCCGCACTGCACCACCCGGCCGGCCACGATGACCGCCGCGCGGCGGGCCAGTGCCTCCGCCTCGTCCAGATAGTGCGTGGTGAGCACCGTGGTGCGGCCACGGTCGGAGAAGTAGCGGACCAGGTCCCATGCCTCGCGCCGGGCCACCGGGTCGAGTCCGGTGGTGGGCTCGTCGAGGAAGATCAGGTCCGGGTCCCCCACGATGCCCACGGCCACGTCGAGCCGACGGGCCTGGCCACCGGAGAGGTCGGTGCTCTGCTTCTTCTCGTGCTTGGCGAGGCCGACCATGTCCAGGACCTGCCCGACCGGCAGCGGGTTGGGGTAGAACGCCGCGAAATGGGCGACCACCTCACGCACCGTCAGATCGGTGTAGGCGCCCGTCGTCTGCGGCACCACCCCGATCCTGGCGCGCCACTCGCGCCGGTCCTCGGCCGGGTCACAGCCGAGGACCCGCACGTCACCGTCGGTTCGCTGACGGATGCCCTCCAGGATCTCCACGGTCGTCGTCTTGCCGGCGCCGTTGGGCCCCAGCAGTGCGAAGACCTCTCCCGGTTCGACATCCAGGTCCAGCCCGCGCACGGCATGCCAGTCGCCATAACTCTTGCGAAGGCCGCGCACGGTGATGGGGTTGCCCCCGACGGCGGTTGTCACCACGACTCCTCAGTAACTGGTGAGGCGGAACGGGTCGATCAGGTGCAGCAGGAGCACGGGCAGCAGCAGGACGTGCCACCGGCCGCGATGTCCGACAGGTCGCCCTCGCTGAGCTCAGCGGTGTCGATCTGCGGGGTCTCCGGGATGTGGAACTCGAAGCGACCGGTCGCGAGACCGATCTCGTAGAGCTCCACCTGCGCCTCGAGGTTGCCCTCGTGCTCGCCCTCGGGAACCGTCGTGACGATGACGATCTCCGCCTCGGCGGGCAGCTCCAGGCCGGCCTCGGCCAGCGCCGCACGAGCGTCGGTACGCAGCTTGGCCGCGTAGTCCTCGCTCGACCAGGCGCTGATGAGGGCGCGGGTGTAACCGTTGACGAACTCGGCCCGCTTCCTCTGATCCATGGACATGTGAACTCCTTGAAGGATTCCGGATTATTTTGTCGGCAGTCGTTTTCCGCCTGCCGACGAATTAAGACTGGCACGCCCCGGAAAGGCACGCCAAGACTTCATTTCCGGCACCCGGGAGTAAGTATTGAGCAGGTCAGGGCGGTGCGGTAGATTTTCATTGGAAAGCAGCCGTGAATACGCATTCAATTACGTATGGGAATGCGTATCGCGCGGCATGGAGTACGTATCTCCCGTTCCGAATACGTATCCGGTGTACGTATCGGCCGGGAACCAGACCACAGAGGGGGACGGACCTCGTCATGAGTCCGTACGCACAGCCCGGCGTACTGCCGCCGGGGCCAGGGCAGGTGGACCTGGAACTGATGCGGCGTTCGCCGCTGACCTTCATCGAAGGGCTGGCCCGCAGTTACGGGGACGTCACCCGGCACCACGCCGGCGGCGACACCGTGTACCTGCTCAACCGGCCCGATCTGGCGCGGCACGTCCTGAAGGACAACGGCGCCAACTACACCAAGGAGGAGACGCCGGACGACCGGATGCTCCGCCCACTGCTCGGCAACGGCCTGCTCACCAGCAATGGTGAGGACTGGGCCCGGCAGCGCCGGCTCACCGCACCGGCCTTCCGCCCGAGCTCCGTACGCACCTTCGACGGCATCGTCACCGAAGCCACCGAACGAATGCTGGCACGCTGGCAGGACGCCATGGCCTCGGGCACGCCGCTCGCGGTCGACCACCATCTGACCGCGCTGACCCTGACCATCCTCACCCGGGCCATCCTCGGCCCGGACATCGACGGCATCGGCGAGGGCTTCGGACGTGCGGTCGACGCGGTGAACCGCTGTATCGGGCACTACGTACCCGATCCCGACCCCGACCCGGCGGACACCGCGCAGCGGCAGCGCGGCTTCCAGCAGGCTCGGCTCTTCCTCGACTCGGTGACCCGCACCCTGATCGCGGCGCGCCGCGCGGGCGGGTCCGAGGTGCCGGAGAACGAGGCGACTCTGCTGGACCGGATGATGTCCAGCGGCCACCTGGTCTCCGACGCCGACCTGCGGGACCAGGTGCTGACCATCGTCATGGCCGGGCACGAGACCACGGCGAAGGCGTTGACCTGGACCCTCTACCTGCTGGACCGTCACCCCGAGGAGGCGGCCAAGGTCCGCGAGGAGGCCGACCGTGTGCTCGGCGGCCGTCCGCCCACCGCCGCCGACCTGCATCTGCTGCCCGCCTGCCGGCGCGCGGTGATGGAGGCGATGCGTCTGTACCCACCGGTGTGGCTGATCTCCCGGCGCGCGGTCGGCGAGGACGAGACAGGCGGCTACCGCGTCGAACCCGGCACGCTGGTCTGCGTCAGCCAATGGGTGCTGCACCGTCACCCCGACCACTGGGAGGCACCCGAGGAGTTCCGGCCCGACCGTTTCGACGGCGCCGACCTGCCCAGTCATCTGTATCTGCCTTTCGGCGGCGGCGACCGGATCTGCGTCGGCCAGCATCTGGCGATGCTGGAGGCGGTGCTGGTCCTCGCGATGCTGGTGCGGTCGGTACGGCTGACCCTGGTGCCCGGCTTCCCGGTCGAGCCGGAGGCACTGGTGACGCTGCGCCCCCGGTACGGGATGCAGATGATCGCGAGCCCCCGATGACGGCCCCGAGCACGGGCACCGCGATCGGCGGCTCCTACGACCCGGCGCGCACGACCGGCGGCGGACTGGCCGGGGAACTGGCCCGGCTCGAGGCCCAGGCGGAGCTCTCCTTCGCCGAGGAGCTGCACGTCCTGCGCGGCCTCGGCATCGACACGGCCGCGACGGTACTGGAACTGGGCGCGGGCCCCGGGGCGGTCACCCGCAGGCTCCGGTCCGCCCTGCCGCGGGCCGAGCTGATCGCCGTGGACATCGACCCGGAGCTGCTCGCCCACGCAGAGGGCGCCGCCGACCGGCTGATCGTCGCCGACGCGGCCGAACTGCCGCTGCCCGACCACAGTGTGGACTTCGTCCTGCTGCGCTACGTCCTGCAGCACGTGGCGCGACCCGAGCAGGTGCTCACGCAGGTGCTGCGGGTGCTGCGCCCCGGCGGAGTCGTCGCGGTCACCGACGTCGACGACGGCTGCTGGGGGACGGCCCACCCCTCCTATCCCGAACTGGCGGGTGTGCACGCCCGTATGGCCGCGGCCCAGGCGGCGGCCGGCGGTGACCGCTCGATCGTGCGGCGGCTGCCCGCGCTGCTCGCCTCGGCCGGTTTCGAGAAACCGGTGCTACGCCCCTTCGCCACCACCAACGCCGACCACCCCACCGAGGCGTTCGCCCCCCATCTCGGACCCCAGCGGCTGGAACCGCTGGTCGCGTCCGGGGTCCTGGGACTGCGCCAACTGGCTCTGGCCGCGGACCGCTGGAAGCGGTTCCGGGCGGACCCGGGGGCCTGGGTGATGCTGCTCGGCTTCACAGTCGCCGCGACCGCTCCCGCCGGTCACGGTCCCCGGAAATCCCACCTCACAGAAGGAGTTCCACGGTGAACCCCAACCTCAAGATCTTCATCACCATCTTCTGCTACATCAGCGGAGTGGCCGGTCTGGTCACCGCCGTGACGGACGCAGCCCACAAGCCCGCCCAGACCACGGCAGCGATCATCGCGGGCGTGATCGGCGTGGTGTTCCTGCTCGCCGGGATGGCGCTGACCCGCAAGCCGCGCTACTGACCCCCCACCACCCGTGCGCGGGCGGGCGGCCTCCATGCCGCCCGCCCGCGCACGCGGGTTCGTGGCGGTACCAAGACGACCGCCGAAACGGCTCTCCGGTCGTGCCGACGCACGACGACGGCCCGGCGGAAGTCCATGACTCCGCCGGGCCGTCGCCCGTTCCGGTGTTGGCCGCCCCGTGCCGGCGCCGCTGTGCCTCAGCGCCCTGCCCGCAGCGGGTTGATGACGCCGAACGCCCCGGTCAGGGTGGACGGCGAGTCGAACGAGGCGCCGGGACCGTGGGTGCGGCGGAAACTGTCCACCAGCCCCGCGAAGGACGGGTCGGCCTTCATCCGGTACGCGGCCAGCAGATTGACCCGCTCCACCGTCGACAGCTCCTGCTCGGCGCGCAGCCCGTGGCTGCGGGCCAGCAGGAACATGCCTTCGACGGTGTAGCCCTCGTCCAGCCAGCTCTGCCAGAGCTCGTCCCGGTCCGCCTCCTGGCCGGTGAACCAGGCCAGCTCCCGGGGCCGCGGCTGTCCGGGGGCGGCCGTGGGCGGCACCGGTTCGGTGCGCAGCTCGATCCGCCGGCCGCAGATGTAGGCGACCGTCACGCCCTTGCGCACACAGAAGGTGAGCGTCTCCGCCGCGGTGTCCACGACCGCCTCGCCCTTGTCGTTGAGCGAGGTGTTGCAGAGCACGGGCACGCCGCTCGCCGCGTGGAAGGCGGTCAGTGCCCGGTGCAGCAGCGGGTCGCTCTCCCGGGCGACCGTCTGGTGCCGGGCCGAGCCGTCCAGGTGGACCACGGCGGGGACCTGGTCGCCCACCTCGGGCCGCACCTGGACCGCCTCGAGCATGTACGGCGACTCCCGGTCGCACTCGAACCAGGCCCCGGCCTCCTCGGCGAGCACCATGGGGGCGACGGGACGCCACCACTGACGCTGCTTGTACGTGTTCAGCAGATCCTTGACGGCCAGTGAGCGCGGGTCCCCGAGCAGACTGCGGTGCCCCAGGGCGCGCGGCCCGAGCTCGGCCCGTCCGTCCGCCCAGGCGACCACGGAACCGCTGACGTCCACGGCGAACTGCTCGGGGGAGAACTCCGACACCGAGGCGATCCACGGCTCGAACTCGTCCAGCGCCTTGTCGAGGTCAGTGATGTCACGGCCCTGGTAGGCGGAGTCGATCCGCAGCTCGGCACGGTCCAGCACGCCATTGCCGTACAGGCCGAGCAGACCGAGGCCGATGCCCTGCCCCGAGTCGTTGGCACAGGGCGGGGTGAGCAGGCCGCGGAAGCCGAAGTGGTCCATCAGCAGGGTGTTGGTGGGACAGTTGAGCGCGTAGCCGCCGGTGGTGGCCAGATAGCTCTCCTGCGGGCGGATCCCGCCTATCTCCAGCAGTCGCTCCACGTTGCGGACCGCGACCAGCTCCGAGCAGCGCTGCACCGCCTTCATCGCGGCGCTGCGCAGGTTGTCCTCGCGGCTGAGAGCACTGTCCAGCTCGCTGTCCGGCACGCCCTCAAGCTGACGTTCCGCCTCCGCGACGATCTCGCGGACCAACGCGAAGGCGTCCTTCCACGGCTGGGTGGCGGAACCGCCGTAGAGGGTGATCCCCCTGACGGCGCGTTCGGCGTCGAAGTCGATCCTGGTGCGAGAGGCCGAGGCCAGCGCCATCAGCGAGCCCGGCTCCAGCCCGAACAGCGTCTCGGCCGCCGTGTAGAGCGGTCCCGGCGACTCCACCGGCGCGAACTGGAGCTGTCCGGCACGGGAGACGCAGCCCGCGTACCAGTACCGATTGGGCCGCTGCTCCTGTACGTAGTCCGGCAGCGCGTCGACCGCGACGCCGACGATCTGCTCCTGACCGAAGAGCCGGGTGTCCCGCAGGATCCCGCTGAACAGGTGGGCGAGGCTGTGCAGCGGGAAGTCCTCGGCGCCCTTCGGCACCGGGATCACCTGGGCGCCCGGCAGGCCGGGGGTGCCCCAGGTGGCGCTGAGGTCGGACAGCCGGATGCCCTCGTCGGCGAGCAGGGCGCCGAGAAACGCCTCGACACGCTCCGGTGTGTAGAGCGGCCAGAAGTGATGCTTCTGGCCGCTGATGCGCTCCAGCTCCCAGACGCGCCGCAGCGAGACCACGTCGCCTCGCCGCTCCCACAGCGCGACATTCTGGTCATGCCGCACGGAGAACACCGCGCCGGGTCCGGGTGGCGTCAGGTAGCAGGAGAGGAAATATTCCGTTGCGTCCGCTGCGCCGGTGTCCACCGCGAATTCCTCTTTCTGGTCGCCGAATATCCGAAGGATTGAGAGAATCCGACATTGCGACCATTGAAGCATGCGCGACAATCGCCGGTACATACTGAATTCCGGCGCCCGGATACGGCTTTCCGATACGTAACGAGGCCGATTCCGGGGTTACGCATACGGCGCCGCGCGGCCCCTCTCCCCTCCGTCCCGCGCGCCAAGGCGCCGTCAGCGACGTACGTACAGCCGGAGGGTGACGCCCCGGCGTGCGTACCGCTGGGGCAGCGGGCGGCCGGCCGATGGCGGCACAGCTCATGCGGTGTCTCCTGTCACCACCGCAACCCACCGGCCGGGGGCGTCAGGCGCTTTCTCCCTCGTCCGTCTCCTCGGCGGCCGCGGTCCGGGCACGACTGCGGCTCAGCAGGGCGCTTCCCGCCATGACCAGTCCGATGGCGGCGGCCTTTGCGGCCTGGTAGTAGCCGGACGCCAGGTTCTCCGGTGTGCCCGGCAGCCGGAAGAAGACCCACGCCGCTACGAGACCCCCGAAGACGATCAGGGCGACGGAGCCCACCGCCCCGAGCTCCGTCCACCAGGGCCCCGGCCCGTAACCTCGCTCGTCGGTCTGCTCAACGCCCTTGTCGGTCACGGTCTGTTCTCCTGTGCAATTGGTGGCCGTCGCGAGGGAAGACGCGGGCCCGGTACGGGCGGTTCACCGGTCGTACCGGCAGGACAAGCATCAGAACTGAGACTGCGTTGGGATGCCCAAGCCCGCCTTAGACGTCGTCTCATTTGGTGAGTCGGCGGTAGCAGATGAGGGTGCAGGCGATGCTGGTGAAGGCCAGGAAGTGCTCGGCTTTGCGTTCGTAGCGG
>NZ_JBEYVV010000021.1:0-93320 GCF_040644155.1 Streptomyces sp. NPDC047022
CCACCCCCCAGGTCATCCGTTCGACAGGGGGGAACAGTCATGCCGGGCCCGGAGGCCAGCGGCCCTCTTGCAGGACCGCGCAAAACATAACGGGGAACTGCGCGAAACCCCACCACGCGCCCGCAGGAGACAACTTTACCGGCGGGCGGAATCTGATCAGCGGCGCCGAAAGCGCTACGTACCCGCAGGTACAAGCAACCCTCACCCACGCCGGCAGGCGTCCCCCTCCACCAGCTCAGAGATCCGGTCCGCCGGCACGGGCCGCGAATACAGCCACCCCTGCCCCGTATCGCAGCCGATCCTCCGCAACCGGCTGGCCTGCGCCGACGTCTCCACGCACTCGGCGGTGACCGTCAGCCCCAGCCGATGCGCCAGCTGGATCATGGCCTCCACGATGACCTCGTCGGCGGGATTGGGCCGGTCACCGTCACCCGCTCCCTCGTACTGGAAGCCCCGCACGAACGAACCGTCCAGCTTCAGCACGGACACCGGCAGCCGGCTGAGGTAGGCGAGGTTCGAGTACCCGGTGCCGAAGTCGTCGATGGCGATGTGCACCCCCATGTCGCTGAGCGCCTGGAGGGCCTGGAGCGGCCTGCCCGCCGAGCCCATGACCGCGGACTCGGTGAGCTCCAGTTGCAGCAGATGCGGCGCGAGCCCCGTCTCCGTGAGCGTGCCCGCCACGTCCGCCACCAGGTCCGAGTCCCAGACCTGACGCACCGCCACGTTCACGCTGACGAAGATCGGTGGCTCGTCCGGGCGTTCGAGCTGCCAGCGGCGCGCCTGACGGCAGGCGGTCCGCAGCGCCCAGCGCCCCAGCGGCACGATCGAGCCGTCCTCCTCCGCCAGTCCGATGAACCGATTCGGCGTCAGCGTGCCGAACTGCGGGTGATGCCAGCGCACCAGCGCCTCCACCCCGCGCACCCGGCCGTCCTCCATCCCCACCAACGGCTGGTACTCCAGTGCGAATTCGCCCCGTTCGATGGCCGGGCGCAGTCCGGAGACCAGGGCCTGACGGGTCATGAGGTGGGCGTTGCGCTCCGGGTCGAACAGGGTCCAGCGGGCCTTCCCGTCCGCCTTCGCCCAGTACAGCGTCGTATCGGCGGCCTGCATCAGACCGGTCGCCGTCGTCCCGGCGGCGTGCCGCTCCACGACGCCGATGGACGCCGAGACCGACAGCCGCTGTCCGGACAGGTCGAACGGTGCCTGGATCGCCTTGAGCACCGACTCGGCGAGTTCGGCGAGCTGGTCGGTGCCGGTCGAGTCCTCGACGAGCATCGCGAACTCGTCGCCGCCCAGGCGGGCCACCAGCGGAGTGGACGCCCGCGCGTGACCGACCTCGTCCGCACAGCGCGTCAGGCGCTCCGCGACGGCCGACAGCAGCCGGTCGCCGACCCGGTGGCCGAGCGAGTCGTTGACCGCCTTGAAGCCGTCGAGGTCCAGGTAGCACAGCCCGATCCGGCCGGTGCCGCCGTCCTCGTACGACTGCGCCTCCAGTGCGGCAGACAGGCGTTCGAAGAACAGGGTGCGATTGGGCAGCCGGGTCGCCGGGTCGTGCATCTGCAAGTGCCGCAGCCGGGCCTGCAGTTCGCGCCGGGCGCTGATGTCGGCCACGGAGAGCAGAACGGCCTGCTCGCTCTCGGGCAGCGGGGTGACGGTCACCTGGACCCAGAGCGAGTGCCCGTCGGGGTGTTTGAGGCGGCGGGTGCAGCGCAGCCGTGTCTGCCGGCCGCACAGCATCTCGCGGTAGGCGTGCCAGGTGCGGGTGTCCGAGGACAGGTCCACCAGGTCGGCGGCGACCTTGCCCACCGCGCCCTCCGCGCCGGTGCCCAGCAGCGATCCCATCGCCTCGTTGGCGGTGACGACCAGGCCCTCCTGGCCGACGACCGCCATGGCGAGCGGCGCGGCGGTGAACGCGGCGCCGAGGGTGTGATGGTGGGGCCGTGCGGCGGGCGACGGCGGTGGAGACCCGCCGGCGGGGGGTACCGGGTGTGCCCCGGGCGGAGGCCCTGGCTCGGACGTACCGGATGACGCGATGTCGTGACTCTCTGCGACGGCCCGGCTGACGAGGTCTGCCGCGGGCGTCGGCCCTTCGGACGTTCCGCTCACCGCTCGCTCCCGCAGTGCACTCGTTCTTCGTACGGATCTCGTGGGTCTCGTCGGAGTCGACGGCCGCGTGGTGAGCGGCCGTACAAGCTGTGTTCGCGCAGGAAAGTGTGCCGATCATAGAGGCTGACCCAGGGGCCTACCAGCCGTTGTCCGTCCTCCGGGGGCGGGCGCACCATCTGACAGATCGTTTCTGCCCGCATGGGGCCCCTGTCTATCAGGCCGAGCCCGACTGTGACGTTCCGTGAATGTTGGGGGTGTCGGCATCCGTCGGCCGCCCCCTCGGTGCCCGTGCGCCGTCCTGCGCTCCCACCCCGCACTGCCCCTCCCCTGGAGTAGAGGATCCCCCCTGGCCTTTCCCCCGACTGACGGCGTCTCACCCTTCCGGTGCAGACAAACAGGGCGCAGTCATACAAATCAGACAAAGCTGGGTGCGAGTTCCCGTCCGCACCCGGAGGTCGACGTGTCGCGTCCGCTCCCCCTCAAGGGATCATTCCGGAACCCCCCGTGGGGGCTCGTCCGGGGTGGGGCGGCGCCGATACTCCGCAGGACCGCCTCCGTCATCACGGCGATGGCGGCGATGGTCGCGACCTCGGTCATCACGGGACCCGCGCTCGCCGAACCCCTGGCGGCGACCTGCGAGCTGGAGCGCAGCCAGTCGCATCACTCCGAGGGTGTCGACACCTGGAACGCCTCCTACACGCGTCCCGTGCGCCCGCTGGAAGCGGTCATGATCTTCCTGTCCTTCAAGGACGCCAAACCGGTGACCACTCCGGCCCAGCTGACGGCGGACTACTTCCCCGCCACCAGCAGGTTCTACGAGCGCGCGTCGTACGGCCGGTTCACGCTGCACCCGCATCCTGTGGGTCACTGGATCCAGATGCCCCGCCCCTCCACCTGGTACGCCATCAGGCGTGACTGGAACCCGGCGCGCCGGGCCGCGTATCTGCACGACGCGGTCGCCGTGTCCGACAAGTCCGTCGACTTCTCGCGGTACGACGTCGTGTACTTCGTGGCCGACCCGAACGCGCCCGGCGTCGACTCGGACGCCACCAAGGTGGTGAACCTCGACACCCCGCTGCGCGCGGACGGCACGGACATCCGCCGGGTGGTGACGGTCTTCGAGAAGCATCCGCCGGACCGGCTCGTCCTCGCGCATGAGACCGGCCATACGTTCGACCTGCCCGATCTCTACCACCGGCCCACCGGCGGCAAGGGCGACTGGGACACGTATGTCGGTGACTGGGATCTCATGGGCAGCCAGTTCGGGCTCGCGCCGGACATGTTCGCCTGGCACAAGTGGAAGCTGGGGTGGCTGGATCCGCGCCAGGTCGTGTGCGTGCGCGGCATGGTCACGCGGCTGACACTCGAACCGGACGAGGCCGGGCCGACCGGGGTGCAGCAGGTGCCGGTGAACGCGAGCTCGTCCTGGACGTCCGGGGGGACGGGCGCGGTGGGCGCCGCGGGCAGCGCCGGCGCGCCCGCCTCGAATGCCGGTACGCCGGATGCCGCATCGGACGCCGATGCATCGGATGCCGGTACGGAGGCGTTCGGATCGGGGCGCGGCACCAAACTGGCGATCGTGCGGACGGGGCCGGACAGTGTGATCGCGATCGAGGCGCGCGCGGCGATGGGCAACGACATCGGGGTCTGCCTCCAGGGCGTCCTCGTCTACCGCGTCCGCAGCGACATGGAGTCCGGCGATGGGCCGATCCAGGTCCTCGACGCCCATCCGCAGACCGCGGCGTGCTGGGGCAACTCGGTGTATCCGCCCCTCGCGGACGCTCCGGTGGCCCTTGGCGAGAGCTTCACGGTGCCGGGGGACGGGGTGAAGGTGGAGGTGGAGGACCAGACGCCGACCGGGGCGTGGATTGTGAAGATCACCAGGAAGTGACCAGGGAGCTGCGAGGGGCGCAAGGGAACGGCGAGAGGGAGGCGAAGCCGCTGGGAAAACAACGATGACGGTCCTCTTCACACAAGCCTTGTGTGAAGAGGACCGCCATCGCGTCTGTGCGCCGCCAGGGACTCGAACCCCGGACCCGCTGATTAAGAGTCAGCTGCTCTAACCAACTGAGCTAGCGGCGCCTGCTGACGTCGTAGACCTTAGCATCCTGGTCGGCGGGAGGAAAAATCGATATCCGTACGGCGGCGGAGGCGGCCGCGCGCGCCGCCCGTACGGCGGCCCACAGGACGATCTCGGGCCCGGGGAGCCAGGGATGCCGGGTGTCGGGCGCCACCAGCCAGCGCGACTCGGGGCGTGTGTCACCGTCGGCCGGGGCGGAGCGGACGGCGGGCACGGTCACGGCGTCGCCGGGGCCGTGGCACAGCAGCGGCGGGATCCCGTGCGCCCGCCCTCCCCACTCCTCCCAGTCGAGCAGCGCGGGCAGCCGCCGGGCGGTGCCCGGCGCCGTGAACAGCAGCATCCGGCCCCGGTGCGCGGCGACGGGCCCGGAGCCCGGCCCCTCGTCCCACAGTCGGTCGAGCATGCGCCGCCCGAAGATCGCGGGCGCGTTGACCACGTCGAACGCGGTGCCGCAGGGCAGGACGACGGGGGCGGTGGGCCGCTCCGCCCAGAACGCGAGCGTGCCGCGCGGGTGCGTTCCCGCGGAGGCGAGCCAGGCGGCGCCTTCCGCGGTGACGCCGGAGACGTCGAACCGGTCGGAGAGGGGCGCGCGGAAAGGTTCGGACAACGGCGTTCGGCTGCTCATGACGTCACATCTACCGGCAGTGAGCGAGCCGTCTCCGAGAGTTGCGGAAAGTCGGGACAAGGGCGGAGGCGCGGAGTACAGTGCCGCCCGGCATATGCCAGAAAAAAATCTTCAGCCCATCCGCTGAGCTCAGATACCGCCCCGCTGAGCTCGGGTACCGCCGTTCAGCCCAGGCTCTCCGGGCCGCTCGCCTCGGCGCCGCGCAGCAGGTCCCGGCCGAACTCCACCATCTTCTTCGCGTAGTCCTCGGTCCATTCCGCCCGCTCGGCGATGTCCGCGGGGGTGAGCCGGTCGAAGCGACGCGGGTCCGCGAGCTGGGCCGCCGCTATGGCCTGGTACTCCACCGCCCGGTCGGCGGCCGCGCGAAACGCCTGCGTCAGCTCCGTGGCCCGCGCGAGCAGCGCCCGCGGGTCGTCCATCGACTCCAGGTCGAAGAAGTGCTCCGGGTCGCAGGCCGCCTCAGTGGGCTCGAAGAGCAGGGGCGCGGGGCGTAGCCGCGGCTCGTTCCGGCGCGGCGTGTGCTCCGCCATGTCTTCTCCTTCTCGTACGGTTCGAGTGGCGCCCCCTTCGGGTGGCCACCGTCCATTGTCTCGCGGCAGTGCAAGGGGGCCGGAGGAGCACGGCGCGCACCCTCGCGCTCACAGAACACGTCCGCGCGCCCCCAGTGCTCAAGGCTGCCGGACCCCGCGATGTTCCCCTCCCCGGCCCCGGTTCCCCGAGGACTTCAGGGCCGCCACGCCACCCGGTGTTCCGCCAGGTGGGACAGCACCGCGTGGTTCGCCTCCCAGCCGTCGGGGAACTTCACCGTCACGCCCAACTGGACCGGCTCCGTCGACGGATGGTCGTCCAGGAGGGACGCCACCCCCGCCCGGCACACCACGATGCACGCGTGGCGGTGGCGGGACGCGAGGACGCACAGGCGGCCGGTCTCCAGGTGGAACGCGGTCGCGTCGGGGCGGCCCGACAGCGGATGCAGCACCACCGTCACATCGAACTCCCGGCCCTGGAGCCGGTTGGCCGTGTCCACCGTCACATCCGTCACCCCGAGGTCCGCCAGCGCGGAGCGCACCGCCGCCGCCTGGTCCCGGTGCGCCGTGCCCACGGCGATGCGGTCACCGGTCAGCGGCACCGGCTGCTCCGAGCGCTCCGAGACCGACGCCCCGCCCCGATCCAGCAGGCGCCGTACGACCGCTGCCACCGCCCGCACCGCCTCCGGATCCGTGCGCGGGGTGTGGCGGGCGGGCAGCTCCAGCAGCCCCCAGCCCGTCTCGGCCGCCTCGTCGATGACCCGGTCGGGCCCCGAGCCGTCCGAGGCCACCGCGAAACCGAGCCGCCGGTCCCCGTGGTCCGTACCGCTGCGGAACGGGGTGAACGGGTAGAAGGCGTCCGAGACGAGCGGCGCCGCCGACGCGGGCAGCCGCCAGGACACCGGAAGCCGGTGCTGCGGCAGGTCGGGGTTGTGGGCCAGCAGCGTCGTCACCGCGGACCCGGACGGGTCGTACGACAGCCCCGCCCACTGCTCCGCGCCCACGATCGCGAAGGGGTCCAGCTGCCCGGGGTCCCCCACGAACAGCGCCCGTTCGAACAGGCCCGCCACCGCCAGCAGCGCGTCCGAACGCATCTGGTACGCCTCGTCCACGATCGCGTGCCGCCATGGCTCGACGTCCTTGACGTGCGCCCACTTGGCGGCCGTGGAGATCACGACGTCCAGGCCCGCCAGATCCCCGGCCTTGGCCGACTTGCGGACATGGGGCAAGTCGTCCAGCGCCTTGTCGTACGGGTCGGCATCGCTGCTGTGCAGCCGCCCGACCGGCAGTTCGGGATCCTTCTCCGCCAGGCGCAGCACCAGGTCGTCGACCTGGGCGTTGGTCTGCGCGATCACCATCAGGGGCCGCCCCGCCGCGGCCAGTTCCAGCGCGGCGCGGACGACGAGCGTCGACTTCCCGGCGCCCGGCGGGGAGTCGACGACGACACCGCGGTGCGCACCGTGCAGCGTGTCGCGCAGGATCGCCTCGGTCGCCCGCGCGGCGGCGGTCCCCGGGTCGACCTCCCTGCCCGGCTGGGCGAACACGGTCACAGCACGTCCTCCTCGGTCACCGGATCAGGTTGCGGCAGCGCGTCGGCCTCGCCCGGCGGTCCGCCGTGCGTCCAGGGGGTGTCCTCCGGGTCGGGCAGCTTGGCCCCGCCGCGCTGTTCGTGCTCGAACAGTGTGAAGCAGACGAGGTCGCCCTTCTCGGGCACCGATCCGGCCTCCGGCTCCTTGCCGCGGCCCATCTTGTCGAGGATGCGCAGCACAAGAAGGCCGTCAGACCGGTCGCCCTCGAACCTGACGAACTCGGCCGTCTGCGGCTTCCCGCCCAGCGACCGGTACACCTTCGCGCGCTCCCCGAGGTGCGGCCGGTCGTCGGTCTCCACGGTCACCAGCGGTCTGGGGCTCGGCCTTCTGCCCTCGCTGTACTCCATCGCGACCTCTGTGACCTCACCCTCGAACGCCTGCGAGGCGAGCCTGCGCCCGGCCATCAGGAGCGGGTCGTCCAGCGCCTCCTGGGCGTCCAGGCGGGCCTGTTCACGCTCGCGTGCGGCCAGCTTGTTCGCCGCCGTCACCGCGTCGTCGCGGCGCGGCTGCGGCGGCTCCCCGGCCGCAATCCGGTCCCGGTGACCGGTGAAGGACCACCGGTCGCGCGTCCACCGGTCGGCGACATGCGCGCCTTCGGGCAGAGCGCCCAGCAGGTCGAGCCCGTGCCACACGGCGTCCCAGGTCGGGCGGGTCCGGCCGGCGACCAGCTCCCGGATCAGCCGCTCTGCGGCGCTGAGTTCGCCGAGCCGGTCGTCCGCCTCGACGCCGTCCTCGGCGGCGGAGAGCCGGGTGCGCGCCCGGTCGTAGCGCTCGATGGCCGGGGCGAGCAGCCTGTTGTCGAAGGCCGGGTCGGTGGCCGGTCCGGCCGGCGGGCACAGCAACTGGCCCTCACCGTCCCGCTCCAGCTCGGCGCGCAGCGCGGCCTCGGCGCCCGAGGCGCCCGGCGGAGGGTCGATCCAGGCGAGCAGCGCGCCCAGATGCTGGTCCTCCAGACCGGACTGGCCGGTCGTCCAGTGCTGGGTCAGCAGATCCGTGGCGGCGAGCAGCAGCGAGGAGCCCGGGACCCGGGCACGCTCCCCGAAGTGGGTGAACCAGCGGCCCAGCAGCGGCACGCGCGGGGGTGCCGGGTACGGGGCCTCGGGATCCTGTTCGGCCGTGCGGCGGAACCGCGTCGAGCGCCCGAGCAGGCGTACGAGCTCGATACCCGCCCGGCTCGGCACGATCAACTGCGGCGCGTCCGCGCACAGATCGACCTCCACCTTGACCCGCTTGCCGGTCTCCGGGTCGCTCTCCGTGCGCTCGGCGGGCTCCACCGCGTCGGCGTACGCGTCGATGTACGGCAGGACGACATCCGCGAGGGCGGCCAGGAACGCGAACCTGAGATCGCGGTCCCGGGGCTGCGGCACCACCAGCAGCCGGGGCGCGTCCCGGTCGGTGCCCACGAGCGCGCCGAGCGGAGCCCCGGCCTCGCCGGCGGTGATGAGCGGCACGAGGACGAGCGGCCGACCGGACAGGTGACGGTGGCGGACGGTCGCGGCGGGCTGGGCGCGGCCGGCGCGCACGGCCTCGAGGCGGGCGAGCGTGGCGATCAGCGACATACCGCGCCCTCCCGGTCGGCGAGCACCTCGGCCCGCAGTGTCGCCGCCCTGCGCAGGGCCGCCACCGCCGGGTCGTCGGGGTCCCCGGCCGTGCCATGGGCGGCGGCGAGGACGTCCTCCACCGTCGTCAGGCCGCCCAGTTCGGCCCGCAGCGAGCGGCCGTAGGACGTCACGGCACCCTCGGCGCGGGCGCGCTCGCGGCAGTGGAAGGCCAGCTCACAGGCCGACAGGCACTCGGGTGCGTAGGCCGCCGGGACCGACTCCACGGCGGCCGTCAGCTGCTGTGGAGGGAGGTCCGTCGCGAAGCACGTGCCCTCGGGGAGGGCCTCGGCGATCTCCTCGATACGGGTGAGCCGGGCGAGCTGGCGCCGGGTGACCGCGCGCTGCTTGCGGATGTCGACGGCACAGGCGGTGGGCAGGTTGGAGAAGTCCTTCGGGCAGACCAGCAGGATCCGGTGGCGCACCACGGGAACGGGGACGCCGTCCGGCTCGCCCGGCTCAGTGTCGTCCCCGGCGTGTCCCGGCAGCCGCGCGCCGAGGCGGGCCGCGACCTCCTCCAGCGCCAGCACGTACACCGCGGACTGGCGGGCCGCCGCCCCCACCTTCGACGGGTCGGCCGAACCGTCCAGCATCGGGAAGGACTTGATCTCGACCACGGTCCAGGTGCCGTCCGGGTGCACCACGACCGCGTCCGGCTCCAGGAACGCCGGGGAGCCCGCCACGTCGAGGGCGAGCATCGGGTGGTCGAGCAGGGTCCAGTCACCTGCCTCGATGGCCTCGCGCAGCGCCAGCGCCGTACGCGCGGTGCGGCCTTCGGGGCCCGCGGCCGTGAGATCGGGAACGCGCGCCGCCTCCGGTGCCCCGGCGGCCGGGTCCAGCGTCTCGCGCACCAGCCGGAGCAGCTCCGCCCCGCCGTCCGCCTTGACCCGGGCCTCGAACGCGTTGCCCCGCATGAACGCGAACTGCGACTGCCCGAACGCCGACGGGGCGCCCAGCGCGCTCGCCAGCTCCGCCTTGTTCACCCCCGCGCCGTCCAGGAGCGCGCGCCGTCTGCACCCCGGGTTCGCGGCGAGTGCCGCGAGGGCGCGCGCGTCGAGCGCCTTGGGCGGTACGGACGGCCCGCGCAGTTCAGCGAGCTGCTGCCGCAGCGCCTTCCCCCGCGTCCGCGGGAGAGGCACCCGGCTCGGCTCCCTGCCCGGGACGGGAGAGGCGCTGTCGGGGAATTCGCTCACCCGCCGAAGTCTGGCACCCGCCACTGACAACGGGGGAACCCGAGGTGCCCGGGGCGTGGGCGGCGGGGGAGCTTCGAGGCACGAACCGGGCGCGGAGCGCGTCCGCCGCCCGCATCACGGGCCGGGCCAGCAGGAGGCCGACGCCCATCACGGCGACGCCCGCGATCGCGTCGAGGAGGTAGTGGTTGGCGGTGCCCATCACCACGATCGCGGTCGTCAGCGGGTAGACGACAGCTGCCGCCTTGGCCCAGCGCGAGCCGCCGTGGCGCCACAGCATCACGCCGCACCACAGCGCCCAGCCGACATGCAGGCTCGGCATCGCCGCGTACTGGTTCGTCATACCGCCCAGGCCCCGCGGCGCGCTCGCGTCGCCGCCCCACCAGCCGTACGAGCTGTACTGGGCCATCGTGTCGACGAAGCCCTGTCCCGCGGAGAGCAGGCGGGGCGGGCAGGTCGGCATCAGCGTGAAGCCGATCAGGCCGAGGAACGTGGACGTCATCAGCCAGGTGCGGGCCGCGCGGTAGTACTCCGTGCGGCGCCTGAAGAGCCACACCAGGATCGCCGGGGTCACCAGGTAGTGCAGCGACGCGTACCAGAAGTCGGCGGGTATTCCGAGCCACGCCTCCCGTGTGAAAAGACGGTTCAGCGGGTGCTCGGCGTTGATGTGCAGCAGCTTCTCCGCGCGCAGCAGCGCCAGCCCGTGGCCCGTGGCACCGAAGACGTCGCCCCGGGCGAGCAGCCGTCCGGCGGAGTACGAGAGGTACACCAGGAGGATCAAGGGCAGCTCGGTCCACCAGCGCAACCGGTTCCGCGGGCTCACCTCGGTGCCTGGTGTCTCGGCCTGCGGCATCCGATTCGCCCTCCCCCTTGTGATCTGCTGCGGTTCCAGTGGTCCGATCGTGCCACCTTACGGTGTATGCGCCCGTGTGCGTGGGGCGCCCCCGGCCCTCAAAGACGCAGACCCCGCCCCTCGGGTTGCCCGGGGAGGCATGCGCGATGCCCGGGTGACCGCATCGGCGATGATGGTGTGACAACCGTATGGACTTCCCCTCGGTCGTGTGGATTTCCCGCCGACGCATCCCGGAAAGGTTCCCCATGGCACCGCGCATCCTGCTGGCCCGGCACGGACAGACCGAGTGGTCACGGTCCGGCAAGCACACCGGCAGGACCGACGTACCGCTCCTGGAGGAGGGACGGCAGGGCGCCAAGCTGCTGGGGGAGCGCCTGCACCGGACACCGTTCGAGGGGCTGCCGGGTGTCGAGGTGCGCACCAGTCCGCTGGCACGCGCGCGCGAGACATGCGAACTCGCCGGGTTCGGCGAGCGGGCCGATATCTGGGACGCGCTGCTGGAATGGGACTACGGGGCGTACGAGGGGATGACGCCGGCCGAGATCCAGACGATCAGGCCCGGCTGGCTCATCTGGCGTGACGGCGTCCCCGAAGGGGAGACCCTGGCCGAGGTCTCCGCGCGCGCGGACGAGGTCGTGGACTGGGCCCGCGCGGCGGACCGGGACGTCCTGGTCTTCGCACACGGCCACATCCTGCGCTCCATCGGGGCGCGCTGGCTGGGCCTGCCGCTGGAGTTCGCCGCGCGGATCAGGCTCAACCCGACATCGCTGTCGGTGCTCGGGTGGGCCTACGGGGAGCCGGCGATCGAGTCGTGGAACGATCTGGGGCATCTGGCGGGTTAGCACCGGGGTGGCACGGCGCCGCGGGCTTCGGCCCGCCGCCCGCGCCGGTGCCACCCGACAGGGTCGTGCCGCAGGCCGCAGGCCGCAGGCCGCAGGACCGCCGGAGGCCCGGAGGCCCGGAGGCCGGAGACGGCCCGCGAGCCCGGCCCGATCCGAACGAGAGTCCCTAGGCCATGCGCGGCAGGTTCGCGTGGCGGTCCAGGAACGCCGATACGCCCGACGCCCGCCGGTGCGGCAGCAGTACCCTCGCCGTGCCCGCCAGCATGGTCTGGATCCTGGACGACTGGACCTCGTCCAGGAGGTCCAGGACCCGCCGGCCGGCCGTGGCCGCCTCGTCGGGGCGGCCGCCCCGGGCCAGGTCGTCGGCCAGTTCCGCCGTGTACAGGGCGATGTTCCGGGTGAAGTGCGGGTCCTGCAGGTCCGCCGCCCGCCGGGCGTGCCGGGCCGCGCGCGGCCAGTCGCCCAGGGTCGACCAGCACTGCGCCTCCAGGCCCTCCAGCTCGGCCTCGCCGTAGAACGTCATCCACTCGGGGTCCGCGTCCGAGGTGCCCCGGTCGAACAGGGCCTGCGCCCTGGCGAGCGCCTGCTCGCAGCCCGCCCGGTCCGCGAGCCCCGCCCAGCCGCCCGCCTCCCGAAGGGCGAGCAGCGACATCAGGCGGTGCGAGCCGAGCGGCCGCGCGGCGCGCTGGGCCGCCTGCGCCGCCCGTACGGCCTCCCTGGGGCGGCCGGCGTCGCGCGCTAGGAAGGCTGTGTTGCAGAAGGCGTGCGCCTCCAGGCCCGGGTCGCCGGACATCCGGGCCGTCGCCAGGGCTTCGGCGTAGTGCGAGCGCGCGTCGTCGAAGCGCCCGGAGTCGTGTGCCAGCCATCCCACCGAGATGGCCAGTTCACCCGCTCCCGCATAAAGCCGGTCGGCGACCGCCTGCCTGGTCGTGCCCGCGTCGAGCAGCTCGTACGCCGCGCGCAGCGGGGCCGCGGCACGGCGGTAGAGGCCGTCGGCGCCATGCCGGTCGTCCAGCACGCGGATTCTGCGTACGGCCTCTTCGAGCGCCCCCGCCTCGGACGAGCCGGGACGGTGGACAGGACGTCCGGCGGCCGTGGCCCGGCCGCCGAAGGCCAGCCCGAAAGGGCTCAGGGAGGCGGCTGCCACGGTGGCGGTGCCGCCGGTCATGAACGCGCGACGCTGCACGTCGCTCTCCTCGTGGTTCTGTTCGTCGTACGCGTGTGTGCCGTACGACTCGTGCGTCTCGTAGGTGTCCGGCGTGTGATACGTCCCGTGCCTCATGGATGTCTCACCTGAGGCGCCGGGGCGGCGGCCGGTGTGTGCGGGTGACGCCTCGTCGGTGATGCGCGCCCCTCGGCCGCGGACCGCCGACCGGGGCGCGAACCCCAGGTCCGTCAGCGAACGGCCGGGGAACATGTGCAAGAACACTCGTTCGTAGGCGTAGTTGGGGCAACGGATCTCGCCCGCCTCGACACGTCCGATGTACCGCGCGTCACAGCTGACCCGCTCACCGATCTCGCGTGCGGCGCGTCGGACCGCCGCGGCGAACTCGCCCGGCGAGCGCTGTCCGCGCAGTTGCCGGAAGGCGAGGTTCGGCCGTGGCGGTCGGGGGGATGAGGACGAGGTCATGGTCGGGCCCTCTCGTGCGAACCGTCGAACCATGCCGGATCCGGGACTGCTTGCCCGCGTGGTGTCACTTGGTTCCCTGGGTCCGGCGGTGCAAGAACGTACCTTCCCCGCGGGAGCCGACATGCGAGGTTTAGCTACAAACCGGATATCTCATGCGCGATCCGCCATGAACTGCCATTCTTTGCGGAAGCGTTGTGCCCGTTGCCGTTGACGTTCTGGCGCGTTGAACCCGACGGACCGGGAGCCGCCCGAACTCCCCGTCCCGACTCAGTCATCGGGGAGGGGTGCCGTCTTGGAGGCCGGGATGCACACCACGCAGAGCGCCGAGTTCCGAACGCAGCCGTCGAGCGCGCGCCCGGCCCCGGAGCGCGGAGCGCCACCGCGGCAGGCGCTCGACCTGGTGACCGTACCGGCCCGGCAGGGACTTGAGGCGGTCGACATCCTCCGCCGCGGTGCGGGCGACGGCGTCGGACCCGTTCTGCACGACGACGGCTGCGACACCCTGGGCTTCCTGGTCCCGCCGGGCACGGCGGACGCCTGGGACGTGCCCGGCAGCACCTGCACGCAGACCGACGGGCGCGGCATCGGCCTCGCCGTGCCGGTACCGCCGGTCGAGGGCACCGGCTGGCTGCTCCCGCCCGGCGAGGCGGAACTGGCGACGGACCCGGCGGTGCTCCGGGAGGCGCTCGGCGAGGCCGCCCGGCTGATCGAGGCCGCCGACAACTGTCGGTGACCGTCCGCATACGGTCCGAACCGGAGCGGGACCCGGGAAGCCGCCGAAGGGCCGCCCCCTGACGAGCCCCCGATAATGGCTTAATGGGCAGGTCACGGAACGCGCGGCGAGGGCAGGACGCGGACGCCGTCGTGGAGACGGTCGAGGGCGGGCTCGCCCAGTTGATACCCGACCGGGACCGGGCGCGCGCCTGGACCCTCCTCATCGACGGTGCTCCGCAGTCCCATGTCGATCTGGACGACCCCTCGTACCTCGCGTTCGAGTACCAGCGCCGTCTCGGCCACGTCATAGACCTGGCCGCCCCGCCCGGCCGTCCGGTGCACGCCGTGCACCTCGGCGGTGGCGCATTCACCCTCGCCCGCTACACCGCCGCCACCCGCCCACGCTCCACCCAGCAGGTCGTCGAACGGGACGCGGCACTCGTCCAACTGGTTCGACGTGCGCTGCCGTTGGACCCGGGCGCCCGCATACGGGTGCGTTCCTCCGACGCCCGTGAAGGGCTCGCCAAGGTGCCGGACGGCTGGGCGGACCTGGTCATCGCCGATGTGTTCAGCGGGGCGCGCACCCCGGCGCACCTGACGTCGGTCGAATTCCTCGCCGACGTCCGCCGGGTGCTCAACGACGGCGGCGTGTACGCGGCGAACCTCGCCGACGGGCCGCCGCTCGCCCATCTGCGCGGCCAGATATCCACCGCGGCGGTCGTCTTCCCCGAACTCGCGCTGATCGCCGACCCCGTCGTCCTGCGCGGCAAGCGCTTCGGCAACGCGGTCCTGGCCGCCTCCGCCCATCCGCTCCAGATCGCCGAACTGACCCGGCGCGCCGCCTCGGACCCACACCCCGCACGAGTGGAACACGGCAAGCCCCTGACGGACTTCACGGGCGGCGCCCCGCCGGTGACGGACACCTCGGCGGTGGCCTCCCCCGCCCCGCCCCCGTCGGTCTTCCGCTGACACCTGGGCGACCGAACGGCGCGTGAAGCGCGCCTGGCAGGGTCGCGGGGCACTGCCGGCACGCGGCTCCGCCGGGCGGGCGCGAAAGCGATGACGCGAACGCCATGCCGCGAAAGAGATGACGCGAACGCCATGTCGCGAAAGCCGTGACGAACCCGCAGGCGACGACGAACCCGAACTCGCGTGAAGCGCTCAGTAGTTCCCGATCTCCACATGCGGCGGCCCATCGTGCCACGTGCAGAACACCGACACCCGCTGCGCTCCCGAGGTGAACTCCACACGGATCCAGGTATCGGTCTTCCAGACCTGCATCGACCACCCCGCCCCCGGCGTGGCCGACACCAACGTCGCGGACGACCCCCCGATGTCGAACACCACGCGCCCGCCATCGGTGTCATAGCTCTTGACCTGGCCGGGGGCTCCGTAGGCCCCGGACGCACCAGGAGCGGAGGACGCCGCGGCAGTCGGGGAAGCCCCGTGCCCCGCACGGCCACCCGAACCCGAGGCGGAAGGCATCGCACTCGCCGACGGCGACTCACGGCGCGCCCCGCGCGAAGAGGGCGGTTCAGTCGATGTCGCCACAGGCCTCGCCCCCTGAGCGGTGGCGCCCCCCGCCGTGATGGGCAGGGCGCGGGGCGGGTCGTAGGCGGTCCCCGCCATCACCGTGTGGACACCCCACCACGACAGCGTGACCGCCGCGCCCGTGGCGAGCGACCACGCCAGTACAGGTACGAGTCCTTTCAGCATCCCGGCCATACTGCCTCACCCGCCCCACCGGTGTCTCACGAGTCGCACACACTTACGTATATCGCTTCCCGCGTGCCGAGTTGTCCACAGGCTCCGAAACGCTTCGCGCACATGGCGTACGGTGCCGCCCATGGCAAGTGTGCTCGTGGTCGAGGACGACCAGTTCGTACGTTCGGCGCTCATCAGGCATCTGACAGAGGCCGGACACACGGTGCGCAGCGTCGGCACCGCACTGGAGGCGCTGCGCGAGGTAGCGCACTTCTCCTTCGGCCTGGTGATCCTCGATCTCGGACTGCCCGATCTGGACGGGTCCGAGGCGCTGAAGATGCTGCGTGGCATCACCGATGTACCGGTGATCATCGCTACCGCGCGCGACGACGAGACCGAGATCGTCCGCCTGCTCAACGCGGGCGCGGACGACTATCTGACCAAGCCGTTCTCGGTCGAGCACCTGTCGGCGCGGATCGCGGCGGTGCTGCGCCGCTTTCGCGCGAGCGCCCCGGACACCGCGCCGCCGACGATCCTCACGGTCGGCGGTCTGTCCATCGACCCCATGCGCCGGCTCGCCGAACTGGACGGCACGCGACTGGACCTGACCCGCCGGGAGTTCGACCTGCTCGCCTTCCTGGCGGGCCGGCCCGGCGTCGTCGTGCCGCGCAGGGAGCTGCTGGCCGAGGTGTGGCAGCAGACCTACGGCGACGATCAGACCATCGACGTCCATCTCTCCTGGCTCAGACGGAAGCTGGGGGAGACGGCGGCCGAGCCGCGCTATCTGCACACTCTGCGCGGCGTCGGTGTGAAGCTGGAGCCGCCGAGGCCGGAGCCGCTGTCATGAGGTGGGCACTGGTCAAGGTGTGCCTCGCGGTGACCACGATGGTCGTGGTCGCCTTCGCGGTACCGCTCGGACTGGTCATCAAGGAAATGGCACGCGACCGGGCCTTCTCCAACGCGGAGCGGAAGGCCGCCGCGATCGCCCCCGCGCTGTCCATCACCACCGACCGGGACCAGCTGGAGCGGGTCGTCGCCTCTGCGGGTTCCGGGGACGGGATCGCGGTGCACATTCCGGCGGGAGGCGGCACGAAGGCGGTCGACATGGGCCGCCGTCGCGCCACGGCCGAGGACATCGCGGCCACGCGCGGACTGGGCCGGGCCTCCACCACCGAGGTCCCGGGAGGTTCCACGCTGCTGCAGCCCACCGCCCTCAGCTCCGGGGACATCGCCGTCGTGGAGGTGTACGTCCCCGACGCCGAGATGACGCACGGAGTGGGGACGGCCTGGGCGGTGCTGGCGGCTGTCGGCGTCGCGCTGATCGTCGGCTCGGTCGCGGTGGCCGACCGGCTCGGCGTGCGAATGGTGCGGCCCGCGCAGCGTCTGGCCGAGGGCGCGCACGAACTGGGGGAGGGGAAGCTCGGGGCACGCGTTCCAGAGGAGGGACCGACCGAACTGCGCCTGGCGTCGGCAGCGTTCAACTCGATGGCCGACCAGGTCGTCCAACTGCTGGCGAACGAGCGGGAGCTGGCGGCCGACCTCTCACACCGTCTGCGCACACCGCTCACCGTCCTGCGGCTGAACGCGGCCTCGCTCGGCGAGGGCCCGGCCGCCGAGCAGACCCGGACGGCGGTGGCGCAGCTGGAACGTGAGGTCGACACGATCATC
Organism: Streptomyces sp. NPDC047022; assembly: GCF_040644155.1. Classification (NCBI taxonomy): domain Bacteria; kingdom Bacillati; phylum Actinomycetota; class Actinomycetes; order Kitasatosporales; family Streptomycetaceae; genus Streptomyces; species Streptomyces sp. NPDC047022. Next base: position 17,127 of record NZ_JBEYVV010000021.1, read on the forward strand.
CGTACGGCGCGGGAGGCCAAGCCGCAGACCGCCGCGGCCGGTCCTGGCGCCGGTTGCGACGCGGCCGAAGTGGTGCGCGAGCGGATGGCGTTCTGGTCGGCGCTCGCCGAGGACGAGGACCGCAAGTGGCGGGTCGCCGGGACCGAACGTCCGGTGCGCATACCCGTGGCCCGTGCGGACCTCGCCGCCGCGCTCGACGCGCTGCTCGGGAATGTCTTCCGCCATACCCCCGAGGGCACGGCGTTCGCGGTCGACGTACACAACGGCGAGGACGCGGTGATCGTGCTGGTGTCCGACGCCGGGCCCGGCATCCTCGACCCGGAGGCCGCGATGGCGCGCGGACGGGGCTCGGGCAGCGACGGCTCGACGGGTCTCGGCCTGGACATCGTGCGCAGGCTCGCGGAGGAGACCGGCGGGGACGTTCGGATCGGCGCGTCGGTGCTGGGCGGGACGGAGGTACGGATCTGGTTCCAGCTCGACGCCAGGGCGCCGGTCCGGCGAGGACACCGGGTGCGCCGTCGGCGCTCCGGAAGACTGGCCTCCACCTGAAATTGGTCTCTACCTTTAACCGCCCCCGATCCCTCCCTTAAGCGCACCCTAAGATCCCCGACTGCCATCCGAAGCAACCGGTTTGTCCGATTCCGGATCGCTAGCGTGCTGCCGCACCCCACCCCAGTGAGCAGCGAAGGCAGGCACGCGATGAGCAGTACGCACCGCCGCAGGGTCAGCGGCAGGAACAAGGCGATCGGCGGCGTGGTCGCCACCGCCGTCGTGGGCGGCGGAGCCCTGCTGATCACGGGCACCGCGCACGCCGCCGAGGTCGGCGCCGCCTACACCAGGACCAGCGTCTGGTCGACGGGCTACACCGCGCAGTACGTCGTCTCGAACGACAGCGGCCGGGCCAAGAGGGACTGGACGCTCCAGTTCGACCTGCCCTCCGGCGCGAAGCTCAGTTCGCTGTGGAACGGCACATCGACGGTGAGCGGACAGCACGTCACCGTGAAGCCGCCGTCCTGGGACAAGGACGGACTGGCGGCGGGCGAGTCGGTGACCGTCGGCTTCGTCGTGGGCGGCTCCGGCGATCCGACCGGCTGCGTCATCGACGGCGCGAAGTGCTCCGCCGACGGCGGCGCGGCACCTCAGCCCAGCGGCCGTCCGACCAGGACCGCCACCCCCACGCCGGCTCCGAAGCCGACCGCCACGGCCAAGCCGCCCGCGCCCCCCACGGCGACCGCCACCCCGGCCCCGACCGCCTCCCGCACCACCGGCTCCGGCACGGCGGCCGCCGGCGGCTTCGCCCCGTACGTCGACACCTCCCTCTACCCGGCCTTCGACCTGCTCGCCTCCGCCGACGCGACAGGCGTCAAGGACTACAACCTGGCCTTCGTCACCGACGGCGGCGGCTGCACACCCAAGTGGGGCGGCGTGACCGCCATCGGCAGCGACGCGGTGGCCGCCCAGATAGGCGGCCTGCGCGCCAAGGGCGGCGACGTCCGGGTCTCCTTCGGCGGCGCCTCCGGTTCGGAACTGGCCACGGCCTGCTCCTCGGCCGACGCGCTTGCGGCGGCGTACGGAAAGGTCGTGGACGCGTACAAGCTCACGAAGGTGGACTTCGACGTGGAGGGCGGGGCGCTGCCGAACACGGCCGCGAACACCCGCCGCGCCCAGGCCATCGCCCAGCTCCAGCGGCAGCACCCGGGCCTGGACGTCTCCTTCACCCTCCCCGTCATGCCGGAGGGCCTCACCCAGGACGGCGTCGATCTGGTCTCCAACGCCAAGTCCAACGGGGTGAAGATCTCCGCCGTCAACATCATGGCGATGGACTACGGCGCCTCCTTCAGCGGTGACATGGGCACCTACGCCGTACAGGCCGCCACCGCCACCCAGGCGCAGATCAAGAGTGTGCTCGGCCTGTCCGACAGCGCGGCCTGGAAGACGGTCGCCGTCACGCCGATGATCGGCGTCAACGACGTGTCGTCCGAGGTCTTCAAGGTGGACGACGCCACCCAGCTGGTGGACTTCGCCCGGTCGAAGGGACTGGGCGGGCTGTCGATGTGGTCGGCCGCGCGCGACAAGCAGTGCGACGGCGGCGCCAAGCCCACCGCGGACCCGACGTGCAGTTCGGTCGTCCAGGACAAGTTCGCCTTCTCGAAGGCGTTCCGGGCGATCGGCTGACGGCCACCGGGACATGAGCGGGCGCGGCACCCCATCCGGATGCCGCGCCCCGTCCCTGCTCCGCGCCAGAAGAATCCGGTCAGTCCTCCAGCGGCGGCAGGTGCCCGCCGCGAGCCACCCGCCCGTACCACCACGCGCTCGACTTCGGCGTACGCTCCAGCGTCGCGTAGTCCACGTACACCGCCCCGAACCGCCTCCCATAGCCGTACGACCACTCGAAGTTGTCCATCAGGGACCACAGGAAGTAGCCGCGGACATCTGCTCCGTCCGCGAGAGCGCGATGGACCGCCGACAGATGCGCGTGCAGATACGCGATCCGCTCCGGGTCGTGCACACGTCCCTCGGCATCCGGCTTGTCGTCGTAGGCGGCGCCGTTCTCCGTCACATACAGCGGCACTCCCGGCGCTTCCCGTGTGTAGCGCGTGATCAGCTCGTGCAGTCCCGTCGGGTCCACGGTCCAGCCCATCTCGGTCCGCTCGCCGGGTGTCTGATGGAACATCACGTCATCCGTGCACGGCCAGGGGGAGAACACGCTCATGCCGTGACCGTCCGCCCGCGGTCCGCCCGCCTTCCTCTCCTCCGGCGCGGCGGAGACGAGCGCGGGCGTGTAGTAGTTGAGGCCGAGTGCGTCCAACGGCCGGCCGATGGCCTCCAGGTCGCCGTCCCGCACATACGACCAGTCCGTGACCGAGGACGTCGCCTCCAGCAGGGTCCGCGGATACGCCCCGTGCAGCATCGGGCCGTGGAAGATGCCGTTCGCCAGGTCGTCGATCTTCTGGGCCGCCGCCAGGTCGGCGGGATCCCGCGAGACCGTCCGCACAACGGCTGAATTGAGGCTCACCGCGACCGAGTTGCGCGACGGCATCACGGACCGCAGCGCGGATGTGCCCAGTCCATGGGCGAGGTTCAGATGGTGGGCCGCGCGCAGCGACGCCTCCGGGTCCGTACGGCCCGGGGCGTGGATGCCGGAGGCGTAGCCCAGAAACGCGCTGCACCACGGTTCGTTCAGGGTGATCCACTGTTCCACCCGGTCGCCCAGGGCCTCGCCCACCATCGCCGCGTACTCGGCGAACCGGAAGGCCGTGTCCCGCTCCGGCCAGCCGCCGGCGTCCTCCAGCTCCTGCGGCAGATCCCAGTGGTAGAGGGTGAGCGCGGGCTTGATGCCGTGGGCGAGCAGTTCGTCCACCAGACGGCGGTAGAAGTCGAGTCCCCGCTGGACGGCGGGCCCCCGGCCGGTCGGCTGCACACGCGTCCAGGAGACGGAGAAGCGGTACGCGGTCAGGCCCAGCCCGGCCATGAGCGCGACGTCCTCGCGGTAGCGGTGGTAGTGGTCGACGGCGATGTCACCGGTCTCGCCGCGCGCGGTCCTGCCCGGCGTATGGCTGAAGGTGTCCCAGATGGAGGGGGTACGGCCGCCCTCCCGCACCGCCCCCTCGATCTGGTACGCGGAGGTCGCGGCGCCCCAGAGGAAGGCGGGCGGAAAGGTCACCGGGGTAACGGGCTCTGACATGGAAGCGCTCCCAATGGTGGTCGTGGATGCCCCCGTCGGCAGGGGAGGCGAGAGGAGAGAAGGGGGGAGGGGGAGAGGCAAGGAGAAGGGGCAGGAGAAGGGGCAGGAGAAGGGGAAGGAGAAGGGGAAGGGGAAGGAGAAGGGATTCCCCCGGGTCAGCCCTTGATCGCGCCCTGCATGATCCCGCCCACGATCTGCTTGCCGAAGAGCAGGAACGCGATCAGCAGCGGCAGGGTGCCCAGCAGGGCGCCCGCCATGATCACCGCCTGGTCGGGAACGTAGCCGGTGCCCAGGGAGTTGAGCGCGACCTGGACGGTCGGGTTCTGCTGGTTGAGAGCGATGATCGGCCACAGGAAGTCGTTCCAGGCGAACACGAAGGTCAGCAGGCCGAGTACGGCCATCGCGGGCCGGGCCGCAGGGAAAACCACATGCCACACGATCCGGGCACTGCTCGCACCGTCCACCCGGGCCGCCTCGATGAGCTCGGTGGGCAGCGCCTGCACCAGGTACTGGCGCATGAAGAACGTACCGAAGGCGGTGACCAGCGTCGGCAGGACGACGGTCTGAAGCTGGTTGGACCAGCCGAGGCCGGACATCCACAGGTACAGGGGCACGACGGCGAGCTGGGGCGGGATCATCATCGTGCCGATGGTCAGCAGCAACAGCACGCTGGAGAAGCGGAACCGCAGCTTGGCGAAGGCGAACCCGGCGAGCGTGGAGAACACGACCGTACTGACCGTGATCGTGGTCGCCACCAGCGTGGAGTTGACCATCGCGGTGCCGAGCCCGGCCTGGTCCCAGGCCGCCTGCAGGTTCTTGAACAGGTTCGCGCCGAACCACAGCGGCGGCGGTGTCTGGGCGAGCCGCCGGTCGGTGCGCGAGGCGGCGATGGCCGTCCACACCAGCGGGGCCAGCGAGACCAGCGCGAAGAGCGTCAGGACGGCATAGGTGACGGGGCCCGCGTCGAGCTGCTTGCCCGCACCCATGACCCTGGGACGCCAGAAGCGGCGCCCGCCCGTCGTCTTCGCGGTGCCGGCCGGGGAGAGCGGCAGATCGGTTGTGGTCATGAAGACTTCCTCAGCCGTCGGGTGAGCAGCATGTTGATCACGGCCACCACCAGCAGGATCAGGAACATCGACCAGGCGATCGCGGACGCCTTGCCGAGGTTGCCGATGATCCAGCCCTGGTCGTACATGTACAGGCCCAGCGTCTGATACTGGTGCTCGGAGCCGCCCTTGGAGCCGCTGACACCGCCGAAGAGCAGGGGTTCACCGAAGAGCTGTGTCGCGCCGATGGTGGAGACGATCACCGTGAACAGGATCGTCGGCCGCAGCATGGGGACCGTCACATGGCGGAACTGCTGCCGGCGGTTCGCGCCGTCGAGGGCGGCCGACTCGTAAAGGTCGACGGGGATCGCCTGCATCGCGGCGAGGTAGATCAGCGCGTTGTAGCCGGTCCAGCGCCAGATCACGATCGAGGAGACGGCGAACTGCGAACCCCAGTCGGACTCACGCCAGTTGACCGGGTGCACCCCGGCGAAGTGCAGCAGCCAGTTCACCATCCCGCCGTCCCACGCGTACAGCAGTGTGAAGACCAGCGTCGCCGCAGCCACCGAGGTTGCGTAGGGGGTGAGCATCACGACCCGCCAGACGGTCGAGCCGCGCAGCCGGTAGTTGAGCAGATGCGCGAGCCAGAGCGCCGCCAGCAGCTGCGGCACGGTCGAGATCACACCGATGGTGAAGGTGTTCTTCAGGGCGTTCCAGAAGAAGTCCGAGGACAGCAGGTTGCGGTAGTTGTCCAGGCCCGCCCAGGTCTGGTGGTCCAGGGCCGACAACTGCACGTCGTGCAGCGAGTACCAGGCCGTGTACAGCAGCGGGACAAGCGAGAAGGCCCCGAAGACCAGGAAGAAGGGGGCGATGAAGACATACGGCGACGCCTTCATGTCCCAGCGGTACAGGCGGCTGCGCCAGGAGACGGAGCCACGCGGCGGCGTACCGCGACCGTGAGCGCCCCCGGCCGCGCCCGGCTGCCCGCCGGACGCGGCCTCGGCGCTCGACGCGGGGTGCGCGAGAGCCTCGCTGGAGCTGGTCACTGGCCGAGCACGTCCTTGATCTCCTTGCCGGCCGCGTCCCAGCCCTGGGCGGCGGACTTGCCCTTCTGCTCGACCTGGAGGATGCCGACGTCGGTGATCGCGGAGTTGATCGGCTGGTCCTTGATGCCGAAGTACTGCGTCGGAATGGTCTTGGCCGAATCGGAGAAGATCTGCGTTAGCGGCGCGTTCGAGAAGTACGCCGTGGTGTCGCCCCCCGGCGTCAGACCCGCGTACGCCGACGGGGTCGAGGGGAAGCTGGCCTGCTTGGCGAAGACCTTCGCCTGCTGCTCGGGCGCGGTCAGCCACTTCGCCAGGGCGATGGCCTCCTTCTGGTGCTTGCTCGCCACCGGCACGCCGAGGAAGGAGCCGCCCCAGTTCGAGGCGGTCGGGGCCGCCGCCACGTCCCACTTGCCCTTGCCCGGGTCACCGGACTTCTGCTCGATGTATCCGAGCATCCAGGCCGGGCAGGCGACCGTCGCGAAGGTGCCGTTGGCGAAGCCCTGGTCCCATGTCGGGTCGAACTGCTTCAACTTCGCCGACATGTCGCTGGTCGCCACCTGCATGGCGACGTCCCAGGACTTCTTCACACCGTCGGACTTGTCCCAGACGACGTTGCCGCCCTGGTCGTAGTACCGCTCGCTCGCGCCGCCGAGGGCCGCGTTGTAGACGGAGGACGCGGAGTCCACGAACTTGGTGCCCTTCGGCGCCTTCTTCATGTACTGCTTGCCGACGTCGACGTACTTGGACCAGTCGCCCTTCCACTGCTCGGCGAGCTTGGCGCGGTCCGTCTCCAGACCGGCCTTCTGGAACAGGTCCTTGCGGTAGCAGATGGCCATCGGGCCGATGTCGGTGCCGAGCCCGATGGTCTTACCGTCCTTCGTCGTGGCCTGTGCGAGCTTCCACGGCAGCCACTGGGACTTGTCGACCGCCTTGCCGAGGTCGACGAACTTGGCGGCCTGCGTCTGCACGGCCTCGGTGATGTTGCCGATCTCGATCGCCTGGATGTCGTCCGTACCGGAGCCGGCCTGGAGGCGGGTGAGCACCTTGGGCCAGTACACATCGGTGCGGGTGGTGACGTTCTCCTTGATGGTGATGTCCGGGTGGAGCTTCATGTACTCGTCGTAGAGGCCGGCCTGCTTGTAGCCGAAGACGCCGAAGGTGCCGACGGTCAGCGTCGTCCTGCCCTTGCCGCCACCGCCGTCTGAGCCGCCGTTCGAATCCGGCGAGCCGTCGCCGGAGTCGTTGGCGCAGCCGGCCAGCAGGCCCGTGGTGAGCGCGGCCACTGCCGCGAAGGCCACCAGTCCGCGGGGCCCCCGGGTACTCGTGCGCATGTGTCCTCCTGTTGCCTGACGTGCCGACCCCCCGGCCAACTGCATTGGTTGGGCCCGTTCGTGCTCGCTGCGGCTCGGGCGGGGAACGTGCGGGTTGTGTATGTGTCAGGTACTGTGGGAGCGCTCCCACAGTTGATGGTGTGAAGAGTCGTGGGTCCGGGCGAGGGTGTCAAGGGATCCGGCACGCACAGGTGTGCTCGGTTATCGGGCCGTTAGCCGGCTCCGGGAAGACTGTTAGATTCCAGGCCAACTGGAATCCAGACGGACGTGGGTTCGACGGCGGAAGGGCGGGGCCAATGGCAGGCCACGGAGCGCGGAGCCGGAGCGGGGGCCGGCCCACTCTCGAAGAGGTGGCCGCACGCGCCGGCGTCGGCCGCGGCACGGTCTCCCGGGTGATCAACGGCTCGCCGCGGGTCAGCGACGCGACGCGCGCCGCCGTCGAGGCGGCGGTCGCGGAGCTCGGTTATGTGCCGAACACGGCGGCGCGGGCGCTGGCCGCCAACCGTACGGACGCCATCGCCCTCGTCGTTCCGGAGCCGGAGACCCGTTTCTTCGCGGAGCCGTACTTCTCGGAGATGCTCAGGGGTGTGGGAGTGGCGCTGTCGGACACGGAGATGCAGTTGCTGCTGATCTTCGCCGGCAGCGACCGCGAGCGCCGCAGGCTGGCCCAGTACCTGGCGGCGCACCGGGTGGACGGCGTCCTGCTGGTCTCGGTGCACGCCGACGACCCGCTGCCCGATCTCCTGGCCCAGCTGGAGATCCCGGCCGTGATCAGCGGTCCGCGCTCGGACCACGAGACGCTGCCCTCGGTGGACTCGGACAACTACGGCGGCGGGCGCTCGGCGGTCGAGCATCTGATCGCCCGCGGCCGTACGCGGATCGCCACGATCACGGGCCGCTCCGATGTGTACGGCGCCCAGCGGCGCGTCGAGGGCTACCGCGACGCGTTGCGGGAGGCGGGCCGTGAGGTGGACGAAGACCTGATCGCCGCCGGTGACTTCACGGAGGAGGGCGGTCGCCGGGCCATGACGCGGCTGCTCGCCCGTCGGCCGGACCTGGACGCGGTGTTCGCCGAGTCGGACGTCATGGCGGCCGGTGCCCGCCAGGTGCTGCGCGAGGCGGGCCGCCGCATACCCGATGACGTGGCGCTGGTCGGCTACGACGACTCGGTCATCGCCCGCCACATGGACCCGCCCCTGACCAGCGTGCGTCAGCCGATCGAGGAGATGGGCCGCGCGATGACCGGCCTGCTCCTGGACGAGATCGCGAACCGCCGGCCACCGGCACCGCTGGTCCTGGCGACGGAACTGGTGGTGCGGGAATCCTCCTGAACCAGGAGGCGTCCGCGGCAGAGGCGCACCGGAGGCACCGGACACGCCGGGCACAACGCGAATCGGCCGGTGATCCGCTTTCACGGATCACCGGCCGACCGGAGAGGGTGAGTGACGGGACTCGAACCCGCGACATCCTGGACCACAACCAGGTGCTCTACCAGCTGAGCTACACCCACCATGACCGGCGCTTTCAGTGGTTTCCCCCACCGGCCGAGAAAAAGTGTACAGGGTCCGAAGGGGTGCTCGCGCCAGGGTTTCTCCGGGGCCGGGTCGGGCCCCGCGACGGCCCTACTCGGCGGGCAGTACGTGCCGGGCCGCGATCTTGCGCGCCGTGTCCGAGTCGGGGCCCGGCTGCGGTACGAAGATCGCCTCGCGGTAGTAGCGCAGCTCCGCGATCGACTCACGGATGTCGGCCAGCGCCCGGTGGTTGCCGTTCTTCTCGGGGCTGTTGAAGTAGGCGCGCGGATACCAGCGCCGGGCGAGCTCCTTGATCGAGCTGACGTCCACGATCCGGTAGTGGAGGTAGTCCTCCAGCGTCGGCATGTCGCGGTTCAGGAAGCCGCGGTCCGTGCCGACGGAGTTGCCGCACAGAGGGGCCTTGCCGGGTTCTTTCACGTGCTCGCGCACATACGCGAGGACCAGCTCCTCGGCGTCGGCGAGCGTCGTGCCGCCCGCGAGCTCGTCGAGCAGTCCCGAGGCGGTGTGCATCTGACGCACCACCTCCGGCATCGTCTCCAGCGCCGCGTCCGGCGGCCGGATCACGATGTCCACCCCCTCGCCGAGTACGTTCAGCTCGGAGTCGGTGACCAGTGCGGCCACCTCGATGAGCGCGTCGTCGGACAGCGAGAGTCCGGTCATCTCGCAGTCGATCCACACCATGCGATCGTTCATGTGTCCCACCTTATGGCCCACCCGGCCCGGACGGACCGGCCGTGCACACGAGGAAGCACGAGGAAGCACGAGGAAGTGCGAGGGAGCGCGAGGGAGCAACAGGAAGCGCGAGGGAGTGGTGGCACGAGGAAGGCCCCGCGCCCCCTCGGGGACGCGGGGCCAGTGCCGCCGTGCGGCCGTGCCACGTAGGCCCGGCCCGCGCAGGGCGGACCCGCGCAGGGCGGACCCGCGCAGGGCGGACCCGCGCAGGGCGGACCCGCGTGTCGTACACGGGCGTGCACGCGGTGCGAGCATCGCGAGCACCAGGAGCGGCTAGTAGGCGCTCCGCTGCCCCGGCAGGCTGGGCCTTCCGGCCGCGTACAGCTCAGGAACGTGTCGGCCATGGTCCGGGGACAGCGACGGTGAGACGCCGAGCGCGCTCGTGGTCGCCGCCGTGCGCCGGGTCTGCATCGGCACCGGGGCCGGCTCCTGCGGTACTGGCGGCACCGGTGGACTGCCGGGGCCGTCCGTGTCGACCGGCCGCTCGCTCTGCGGGCGGCGTGCCCGGTAGGCGGCACGGTACGCGGCCGGCGAGGAGCCCAGCTGGCGCCGGAAGTGCCCGCGCAGCGCGACCGGGGAACGGAAGCCGCAGCGTCCGGCGACCTCGTCGACCGAGTAGTCGGAGGTCTCCAGCAGCCGCTGTGCCTGAAGCACCCGCTGCGTGATCAGCCACTGAAGGGGCGCGCTCCCGGTGAGCGAGCGGAACCGCCGGTCGAACGTCCGCCGGCTCATGTACGCGCGCGCGGCCAGCGTCTCCACGTCGAACTGCTCGTGGAGGTGTTCCAGCGCCCAGGCGACGACCTCCGCGAGCGGGTCGGCGCCGATCTCCTCTGGTAAAGAACGGTCGAGGTAGCGCTCCTGGCCTCCGCTGCGGCGCGGCGGGACCACCAGGCGCCGGGCGAGCGCGCCCGCCGCCTCGTTGCCGTGGTCCGTGCGCACGATATGGAGGCACAGGTCGATACCGGCCGCCGTTCCGGCCGACGTCAGCACATCGCCGTCGTCCACGAACAGCTCACGCGGATCGACATGCACCGACGGATAGCGCTTGGCCAGCGTCGGCGCGTACATCCAGTGCGTGGTGGCCGGCCGTCCGTCCAGCAGTCCGGCGGCTGCCAGCACGAAGGCGCCGGTGCACAGTCCGACGATGCGGGCGCCCTCTTCATGGGCGCGGCGCAGTGCGTCGAGCGCATCCTCCGGCGGCGGCGCGGTGATCGACCGCCAGGCCGGCACGACGACGGTGCCCGCCCGCGAGATCGCCTCAAGTCCGTACGGCGCGGTGAGTTCCAGGCCCCCTGTGGTCCGCAGCGGGCCTTCCTCGCCGCCGGCCACCAGCAGTCGGTAGCGCGGCACTCCGGCGTCCTGGCGGTCGATCCCGAACACCGAAAGCGGTATGGAACTCTCGAAAATGGGGCCGCCGCTGAACAGCAGCACCGCGACGATCTCCTTGCGGCGTCGCCCGGAGAGTTTCCGGGCCGCTCCATCCTGCACGGCGGTGGAGTCGTGGCTCATACTGCTAAGCCCCCCTCGGTGGTCGCGGCTCCTCGGTTGTGTCGCTCCTGCACGTTTCCCCTTGGTCCTGCACGAGTCCCCCGCCGTAGAAAGTCATGATCGAATCTACTGTGTCCCGTGGCACGGGCGTGACCAGTTCGCCATTCGGCACATTGTCGACATGGCAACTTGGCGTGAAGCATTCGATCACGAAGCGTTGCACTAGTGGGCCGTGCAGGGAAGTGCGCCTCGTCCCAGTGGCCAATCCGCATAGGGTGCGCGTATCCCCCAGACCCGTGACGGTGCAGGTCAAACGGGGGGTGGAGGGTGATTCGAACCCGGGATGCACATGGTTGAGAAGTTGGCTGAAAACATGCGTGGGTGTACGCGGAAACCGGTCAGTCGACCGGAGTGTTTCCCCCAGTGTGACATCCGCCTCTGCGCGCCCCGGTCCAGGCCTCGTCGTGCGCTCCGCGCGGCGGGTCGCTCTCCTCGGCCTTCAGTCGTGCGGCCTCCCGCTCGGAGTGCCGCAGCAGCGCGCGGCAGGCGGTGGTGACGGTGGTGAGACCGAGTCCGGCGCTGATCGCGGCGGCGGGCGAGATGCCGTACCAGACGAGCACCACGGGGACCAGGACGCAGCAGAAGGCCGCCCAGCGGATCACATCGCTCGCGGTGTCCGAGGAGGGGTGGCTCTTGGGGGTGAGGGGTCCGGACACGGCGTGCTCCTAGTGTGGCGGGTCACCGCGTTCAACGCGTGTTCGACAGCTCGGTCACTGTCGGCCCGCCGCCCGGTGCCGCCGTCTTGGGTGAACTCTGTACGAACCGCCTGTACGGGGCAGCAACCATTGCGTTACAGGCGCCCCTCGTGCATGCTCCGTGGAAACCCCGGGTTGGAATCCCGGGTTGGGGGTCTCCCGGTTCCGGCACTGCCGAGAGCAGGGGGAGTGCACAGGATCTGAGTTTCGGGAGGCGTGCCGCCGTACCCTTGGGGGTATGGGGTTGGGAAGATGACTCCCGGACACGGCTCCGCCGTACACCGTCCGTCCCACCCACGAGGATCACAACGCCGAGACATCCATGGCCGGTCACGAATTCTTCGATTCCGCGGACCGCAAGCGGCCCGTCGCCGATCCCACGGCGGCCGAGCCCCTGGCGGCGGAAGAGTCACGCCCGTCCTGCGACCCCGCCTTCAAACACGGCGTGGTGGTCGGCTTCGACGGTTCCACATCCAGTGAGCGCGCGCTGGCGTACGCGATCGGCATGGCCTGTCGCTCCGGCTCGGGCCTGATCATCGTGCATGTCGCCAACCGGCTGCCCACCACCGTGTGGGCGGGCTGCGAGCCCCCGGTCTTCGTCGATGTGCCGGACCACCGCACCGAGGTGCTCGGCCTTGAGCTCGCCTGCGCGGAACACCTCGCCGAGGTGTCCTGGATCCTGGTCGAGCGCGGCGGCGACATCTGCCATGAACTCGAAGAGGTGGGGCGGGAGTACGAGGCGGACGCGATCGTCGTCGGCTCCACGCACGGCATCGTCGGCCGCCTCTTCGGCTCGGTGGCCGGCCGTCTGGCCAAGCGCGCCCAGCGCCCGGTGGTCGTCATTCCCTGACGCCACCCGACGCCCGCTGACATTCCTTACCTTTCCCCGCCGTTCTCCGCTGCCCCTGCCGTTTCCTGAACGCCCCGTTGCCGGTGATCCGCCCGCCAGCCCTCTCACGGCCGCCTCGCGACGCCTCATGACTCCCCTGACTCCCTCATGGCTGCCTCGCGACCGTCATCCGACTGCTCCGTGGCTGCCCCTGGCCGTCCCGTGGCGGTCCGCGGCCGGCTTTGGCCGGATCCCTCGTGTGGGTGCCCGTTCGGCGCCACCCGTGCGCGGCCCTGCCGCCACCCGGGTGTTGTGTATCCGCAACTCGCTGTTGGCCCAGGTGAGATGACGCGCGAGTACGAGCGGTGCCGATCGTGGGATGAGTCAAAACTACTCACGCGTAGAGGTGTTTGTGCTCTTGTGAAGGGCATATATCGGTCACCGCACGACCACATACGCAGGATGTGCAGGACAGAAGGGAGCCCGCCGTGGACAACGACGCCTCTGCGGGAGGCACCACCGCGATCGTCGGCAGACTGGCGCTGGGCGTCACGCTGCTGGCCTTCGGTCTCGGAACCACCAAGGTGATCGACGGAGTGACGACGGCCGACGCCGTCTCACTGGCCCACTATGTAGGCGGCGTTGCCTTGTTCCTCGCCGGCCTGCTCGCTTTCCGCGACCGCGACACCGCCTCGGGTACGGCCTACTCGGCGCTGGGCGCCCTGTGGTTCACCTGGGCCGTCACGGCAGGCGGCCAGATGTCCGACAACGCGGCCGGACTCTTCCTTCTGCTGTTCGCCCTCGTCGCCCTGAGCCTGGCGCTCGGTGCCGCCGGCAACATGCTCGAACAGGGCACCTACGGACTGTTCTTCGTGTCCCTGCTGCTCCTCGCCGTCGCACGGTTCGCGGGCAGCGACTCCCTGGGCAAGGCGGGCGGCTGGTTCGCGGTCGCCGCGGGTGCGGTCGCCTGGTACGCGGCGACCGCGGCGCTCGCCAAGTGGCCCACGGCACTCCCGCGACGCGCTGCCGGCCGGGGGGTGACGGCCGCCGGCTGAAGCAGCGCAGGACCGGGGCTCAGGGGCCCGGTCCTCCTTGAAAGAACGACCCCCTGTGCGGGCGGCGCACAGGGGGTCGTTCACGCGTGGTCCGCGGGCGGGCCGGGACAGCTGGTCCACAGGAGCCCGCGGAAGGGGGAGTTGCTACTCCACCGTGACCGACTTGGCCAGGTTGCGCGGCTTGTCGATGTCCCGGCCCAGCGCCAGGGCGGTGTGGTACGCCAGGAGCTGCAGCGGGATGCCCATCAGGATCGGGTCGAGCTCGTCCTCGTTCTTCGGGACGACGATCGTGTGGTCGGCCTTCTCCTGCTCCTGGTGGGCGACCGCGAGGATCCGGCCGCTGCGGGCCTTGATCTCCTCCAGGGCCGCGCGGTTCTTCTCCAGCAGGTCGTCGTCCGGGACGATCGCGACCGTCGGCAGGGCCGGCTCGATCAGCGCCAGCGGTCCGTGCTTGAGCTCCGAGGCCGGGTAGGCCTCGGCGTGGATGTACGAGACCTCCTTCAGCTTCAGCGAGGCCTCACGGGCTACCGGGTAGCCGCGCACACGGCCGATGAAGAGCATCGAGCGGGCGTCCGCGAACTGGTCCGCCAGCTCCTTGATCTCCTCCTCCTGCTTCAGGATCTCGGAGATCTGCTCGGGCAGGCGGCGCAGCCCCTCGATGATCCGCTTGCCGTCGCGCACCGACAGGTCACGCGTGCGGCCGAGGTGCAGTGCGAGCAGCGCGAAGGCAACGGTCGTGTTGGTGAAGCACTTGGTGGAGACGACGCAGACCTCGGGCCCGGCGTGGACGTACATGCCACCGTCCGCCTCGCGGGCGATCGCCGAACCGACCACGTTGACGATGCCCAGCACCCGAGCACCCTTGCGCTTCAGCTCCTGGACGGCGGCCAGCACGTCGTAGGTCTCACCGGACTGCGAGACCGCCACGTACAGCGTGTCGGGGTCCACGACCGCGTTGCGGTAGCGGAACTCGGAGGCGGGCTCGGCGTCCGCGGGGATACGGGCCAGCTCCTCGATCATCTGGGCGCCGATCATGCCCGCGTGGTACGAGGTGCCGCAGCCGAGGATCTTGACCCGGCGCACGGCACGCGCCTCGCGGGCGTCGAGGTTCAGGCCGCCCAGGTGGACGGTGGAGAACCGGTCGTCGATACGGCCGCGCAGCACCCGGTCCACGGCCTCGGCCTGCTCGTGGATCTCCTTGTGCATGTACGTGTCGTGGCCGCCCATGTCGTAGGACTCGGCCTCCCACTCCACGGTGGTCGGCTCGGCCGTCGTACGGGTGCCCTCGGTGGTGTACGTGCGGAAGTCGTCGGCCTTGAGCGTGGCCATCTCGCCGTCGTCCAGGGTGACTATCTGGCGGGTGTGGGTGACCAGCGCGGCGACGTCGGAGGCGACGAACATCTCCTTCTCGCCGATGCCGAGGACGACCGGGGAGCCGTTGCGGGCCACGACGATGCGGTCCGTGAAGTCGGCGTGCATCACGGCGATGCCGTACGTGCCCTCGACCAGGCGCAGCGCCTGGCGGACCTTCTCCTCCAGGGTCTCGGCCTGGGAGCGGGCGATGAGGTGGGTGAGGACCTCGGTGTCGGTCTCGGAAAGGAACTCGACGCCGTCGGCCTCCAGCTTCTTCCTCAGGTCGGAGGCGTTGTCGATGATGCCGTTGTGCACGACGGCGACCTTGTGGTCGGCCGACATGTGCGGGTGGGCGTTCACGTCGGAAGGGGCGCCGTGGGTGGCCCAGCGGGTGTGGGCGATACCGGTGGTGCCCTTGAAGCGCGCGGGGACCTTGGCCTCCAGGTCCCGGACGCGGCCCTTGGCCTTGACCATCTTCAGGCCGGCCGTCTTCGGGGACGTCACGACGATGCCCGCCGAGTCGTAGCCGCGGTACTCCAGCCGCTGCAGGCCTTCCAGCAGCAGCGGGGCCACGTCGCGCTTACCGATGTATCCGACGATTCCGCACATATAAGTCCCTGTGCTCCCTTTTGTTTCTGTCCGGGTGGTTACTGGTGCCGTTGCTCGGCGCTTCAGCCGTACACGATGCGGCGCAGCTGCCGGAGCGTGAGCTCGGGCGGCGCCACCGCGCGGTATCTGAGGTCCGACTCGATCCGCTCGAAGATCGCCGTGTTCACCAGCCCCTGAGCCTGCAGCTCGCGGTGGCGGCGGCGGACGAACTCCTCGGTCGGCTCGTCGAAGTAGGCGAGCACGTCCTGGATCACGCGCAGCGCCTCGCCATGGCTGAGGGGCGTGGACCGCGCCAGATGATCAACAAGTTCGTCGTGCACCCGGTAGATCCTGGAGCACGGCCGCCGGAATCGCAAGAATCGTGCCCGATTTCGGGCAGATGACCGTTCGGGCGGTTATGGCGGGCCGTTCGGCGACTGTCCATCCTGTGTCTTGCGCCACGTTGCCTGTGTGGAGGAACTTCTGGGCCCATGGACATTCCTCGCATGGGAGTACCCGAGAAACTCGCCGCCCGTATGAGCCTGGCGGAGCAGCATGAATACCTGCGCGCGAGATTCTCCCGGCGCACGATGATCAGAGGCGGGGCCGTGACCCTCGGCGCCGTCGCGGGCGGAGCCTTCGTCCCGGGCGCCACCGCCCAGGCCGCCGTTCCCGCCCAGAGCACGGCCCCCGCGACCGAGACGGTCGACGGATCCCTGGTCGCCCCCTTCGGCCGCCACCTCGCATTCGGCAACGACCCGCGCACGGAGATGACGATCTCCTGGCAAGTTCCGGTCGCCGTGAAGAAGCCCTTCATCCGGATCGGCGCCCACCCCTGGGACCTCTCGCGCAAGATCGAGGCCGAGGTCCGCACCCTCTACACGCCGGCCGGAGTCGGCGCGAGCGGCGACCACACGCAGTACTACCTGCACGCCGAGCTCACCCACCTGCGCCCCGGCAGGACGTACTACTACGGCGTCGGCCACCAGGGCTTCGACCCGGCGCAGCAGCACCTCGCCGGCACCCTGGGCACCTTCACCACGGCCCCCGACTGCAAGCAGCCCTTCACCTTCACGGCCTTCGGCGACCAGGGTGTCAGCTACCACGCGCTGGCCAACGACAGCCTGATCCTCGGCCAGAACCCCGCTTTCCATCTGCACGCTGGCGACATCGCGTACGGCGACCCGGCCGGCCAGGGCAAGACCACCGACACCGGCTTCGACTCGCGCGTGTGGGACCAGTTCCTCTACCAGACCGAGTCGGTCGCCAAGCAGGTCCCGTGGATGGTCTCGTACGGCAACCACGACATGGAGGCCTGGTACTCGCCCAACGGCTACGGCGGCGAGGAGGCGCGCTTCACGCTTCCGGACAACGGCCCCGACAAGAAGAACCTGCCGGGCGTCTACTCCTTTGTCTACGGCAACACCGCCGTCATCTCGCTCGACCCCAACGACGTCTCCTTCGAGATCCCGGCCAACCTCGGCATCTCCGGCGGCACTCAGACCACGTGGTTCGAGGCCCAGCTGAAGAAGTTCCGCGCGTCCAGGGACGTCGACTTCATCATCGTGTTCTTCCACCACTGCGCGTACTGCACCTCCACCGCGCACGCCTCGGAGGGGGGCGTGCGACAGGAGTGGGTGCCGCTGTTCGACAAGTACTCGGTGGACCTGGTCATCAACGGCCACAACCACCAGTACGAGCGCACCGACGTGATCAAGGGCAACCAGGTCACCAAGAAGCTCCCGATCGGCGGCACGGCCTACTCCGAGACCGAGGGTGTCGTGTACGTGACGGCGGGCGCGGCGGGCCGCAGCCTGTACGCGTTCAGCGCGCCGGACTCCTACGAGGGTCACGAGAACGAGGTCGAGTCCGTGGCCTCGTTCATCAATCTCAAGGACGGCAAGCAGAACGAGACCGTCGCCTGGTCCCGGGTGCGCTACCTCAACTACTCCTTCCTGCGTGTGGACGTCGAGCCCGCGCCCAGGGGCCGCTACACCACGCTGAAGGTCTCCGGCATAGCCGAGTCCGGTGACCGTATCGACCACTTCACCGTGGCCCGCCGGGCCAAGTAGCGACTGCCGCGCCCTTCGGGCGGCGCGCGTACGGCGGCAGGCGGTCCTCATGCCCGGTTGGCCGGGCCGGGGGCCGCCTGTCCGGTTCTCCCGCTTCTTGCGGATGGATTCGTGTCGCGAGGGGGATGGTTCTCGTGGTGATGCGAGAGAGTGGTCTATACCCATCGGGTCAGGGCCGGACGAGTCCGTGAGCGCTCGTCGTCCCGTGAACACTCGTCGAAGGGAGCGCTTGTGCGACCGCACCACAGAACGCCCCGACTGCTCGGCACGCTGCTGATGGTGGCTGCTGCCGGGCTCTGCGCCGCCGGGTCGGCACCCGCCGCCTCGGGCCGACCCGCCGCCGCACCCCTTGACCGGGTGCTTCCGGCGCCCGCCTCGGCCGAGCCCGGCGGATCCCCGTACCGGATCACTCGTGGCACGCAGATCCGCGTGGACGACTCGGGTGCGGTGCGCCAGGTGGGCGAATATCTCGCGAATGTGCTGCGGCCCTCGACCGGCTACCCCCTGCCGGTCACCACGCAGGGCACCGGCGGCATCCGGCTCCATCTCGCCGACGGCCCGTTCGGGAACGAGGGCTACCGCCTCGACAGCGGCGCCGGCGGCGTCACGATCACCGCGCTGAAGCCCGCCGGCCTCTTCCACGGAGTGCAGACGCTGCGCCAGCTGCTGCCCGCGGCCGTGGAGAAGAAGACCGTGCAGAGCGGGCCGTGGGCGGTCGCGGGCGGAACCATCAAGGACTCCCCGCGCTACGCCTACCGAGGCGCCATGCTCGATGTGTCCCGCCACTTCTTCACCGTGGCCCAGGTCAAGCGCTTCATCGACGAGTCGGCCCTCTACAAGATCAACACTCTGCATCTGCACCTCAGTGACGACCAGGGCTGGCGCATCGCCATCGACTCCTGGCCACGCCTCGCCTCCTACGGCGGCTCGACCGAGGTCGGCGGGGGCAAGGGCGGCTACTACACCAAGGCCGACTACCAGGAGATCGTCCGCTACGCCGCCTCGCGCTATCTGGAGGTGGTCCCGGAGATCGACATGCCGGGCCACACCAACGCCGCCCTCGCCTCGTACGCGAAGCTGAACTGCGACGGCGTCGCACCCCCGCTGTACACGGGCACCAACGTCGGCTTCAGCTCGCTGTGCGTGTCCAGCCAGGTGACGTACGGCTTCGTCGACGACGTCATCCGTGAGCTGGCCGCGATCACCCCGGGCCGCTACCTCCACATCGGCGGGGACGAGGCCCACTCCACCAGCCACGACGACTATGTGGCGTTCATGGACCGGGTGCAGCCGATCGTCGCCAAGTACGGCAAGACCGTCGTCGGCTGGCACCAGCTCACCGGCGCACACCCCGCCGAGGGGGCGCTCGCCCAGTACTGGGGACTCGACAGCACCAGCGCCGCGGAGAAGGCCCAGGTGGTCAAGGCCGCGCAGAACGGCACCCGGCTGATCCTGTCCCCGGCCGACCGGGTCTACCTGGACATGAAGTACACCAAGGACACCCGGCTCGGGCAGGACTGGGCAGGTCTGGTGGAGGTGAAGCGGTCCTACGACTGGGACCCCGGCACCTATCTTCCGGGCGCCCCCGCCGCGGCGATCGCCGGAGTCGAGGCACCGCTGTGGTCGGAGACGATCGTCACCAACGCCGACATCGACTACATGACCTTCCCGCGGCTGCCGGGGGCGGCGGAACTGGGCTGGTCCCCGGCGTCCACCCATGACTGGAACGCGTACAAGGTCCGTCTCGCC
The DNA here is from genome assembly GCF_040644155.1 of Streptomyces sp. NPDC047022. Taxonomy (NCBI): domain Bacteria; kingdom Bacillati; phylum Actinomycetota; class Actinomycetes; order Kitasatosporales; family Streptomycetaceae; genus Streptomyces; species Streptomyces sp. NPDC047022. The sequence goes on from NZ_JBEYVV010000021.1 coordinate 36,388, forward strand.
GCGCAGGCGGCGCGATGGGAGGCGCTGGGGATCGGGTACCACCGGTCGCCGCAGGTGCCGTGGCCCGTGGGCTGAGCGTTGTCCCTGCGGGGGCGCGGTGGATTTTTGCGCGGTTCCCCGCGCCCCTTGTCGGGTGCGTTGTCGCCTGCGGGTGCGTTGTGGTTTCGCGCGCGGTTCCCCGCGCCCCTGGTGGGGCGCGGGTTCGCGCTCGTGGGCCGGTGGGGCCTCTACAGGCCCGCGATCGGGTTGCTGAGGGTGCCGACCAGTTGCAGTGCGCCGGACGGGTCCGTCAGGTCCACCATCTGGCGGTTGTCGCGCAGTTGGAGGCGGTTGAGGCAGGAGAGGGCGAACTCGGGGGCGAACAGGTCGTACTGACGGAATCTGTCCGCCAGGTGCGGGTTCGCCTCCTGGTACTCGTGGGCCACCTCGGCGACCGTCCTCCAGAAGTCCTCCTCCGCCAGGACGCCTTCGTCGGCGAGATGCGCGGCCATGAACCGGAAGAAGCAGTCGAACACGTCCGTGAAGATCGGCAGCAGCCGCTGATCCTCCGGGACCTCGACGCGGATGCGCGCGACGTCCGGCGGGAGTGCCGCGTCCGGGTCCATGACCGCGATCTCCTCGGCTATGTCCTTGAGGACCGCCCGCTGCACGGCGCCGTCCTTCAGGACGAGGATGACGTTCTCCCCGTGCGGCATGAAGACCAGGTCGTAGGCGTAGAAGCTGTGCAGCAGCGGGGTGAGGTACGCCCGCAGATAGCCGCGCAGCCACTTTGCCGGCGCCAGCCCCGAGCGTTCGATCAGCGCACCCGCGAAGGACGCGCCCTCGTGGTCCACATGGGCGAGGGAGGCCATGGTCGCCAGGGTCTCGCACTCCTGGAGCGAGGGGACCGGGCTCTCACGCCACAGGGCGGCGAGCATCTTGCGGTACGGGGAGGAGCGGTCGGTGGCGGCCTCGTACTCCAGATGGCGGTATCCGACGGCCGCGCGCTCGCGGATGATGGTGACACCGGTCGACCTCAGGACCGGGTCACTGTCGATGAGCCGGGCCAGCCAGTCGTTGATGGCGGGGGTCGCCTCCATGTAGGCGGCCGAGAGCCCGCGCATGAAGCCCATGTTGAGGACGGACAGGGCCGTCTTCACATAGTGCTTGTCCGGGTCGCTCTTGTTGAAGAAGGTCCGTATGGACTGCTGGGCCAGGTATTCGTCGTCGCCCTCGCCCAGGCAGACGAGGTGCCGCCGGGCGACCTCGGCGGCGAAGGTGACGCTGAGCTTGTTCCACCACTGCCAGGGGTGGACGGGGATGAGGAGGTAATCATGGGGGTCCAAGCCCTGCCCGGACAGCCGCTCGTGGAAGCGCTCGACGGTCGCCGCGCCCAGTTCGTCCCGTACGAACGACGCGTACTCGATACCGGCGCCCGCCGTGAACGCGGCCCGTGATCGGTGCGCGGCCAGCCACACCAGCCGGACGGGGCTCGCCGTCTCGGGCGCGTAAGACAGGTATTCGTGGATCCCGAAGCCGAGACGCCCGTTGTTGGCGACGAAGCACGGATGGCCCTCGGTCATCCCGGCCTCGATGTCCTGGAACCCGCCGCGCGCGAGCTCGGCGGAGGTGATCTCCGGCTTGCTGAGCTTGTAGCAGGTGCTGGAGACCGTGGAGGAGATCTCCTCCAGATAGACGGGGAGCACCTCATCGCTCAGCCCGAGGGACCCCTTCAGCTCGATGAAGAAGTCCAGGACCGCCAGCTGGAGTTCCGCACCGTCGCGGCTGCGGCCGATCGAGTCCGGGTCGATGTGCCAGTGGTCGAGGCCCCGGCGGGTGGCGGTGAACCGGTAGCGGGTGAGCCCGTCGTCGCTGCGGACGGCGTATGTGTCGTCCCCGTCGGCCTCCCGCTGCGGTGAGATCAGCCGCTCGTGGGCGAACTCGGCCAGGGCCTTGCGGACCACGAGGCGGCCCGCGCGTTCCCAGCGCTCGGGGGTGAGGTGCGAGACGGCGTCGGCGAGGGTGGTCATACCGCCACCGCCTCGTCGAACTGCTCACGGGTGCAGAAGCTGAGCAGGGCCCGCTTCTCCGGCTTCTGGATCTCCCGCGCGGGCACGAAGCCGACGGTGGCGTTGAGCGCCTGGACGGCCGTGTTGCGGACATCGGGTTCGACGACGACGCGAGCGGTCGCCGGGTCGTCGAACAGATGTCGCATCACGGCGGTGATGACGGCGCGAGTGAAGCCGTGCAGGGGCGTGCCGGTGGGGGCGACAAGGAAGTGCATGCCGATGTCGCCGGGCCCTGGCTCATACAGGCCCACCAGTTCGCGACGGGCCGGGTCGTACTTCTCCATGAGGAAGGCCGGCTCGCCGTCGTGCAGACCGAGCAGGGCGTGGTGGTGCTCGTCGGCCGCGATCTCCATATAGGCGCGCTCGACGTCCTCCAGCCGGGCCCCCTGCATCATCCAGAAGGCCGCCTTGGGGTGGGTGACCCAGCCGTGCAGGAGTTCGGCATCCCTGAGCGGGTCGAGAGGGCGCAGGGTGAAGCTGCCGAGGGCACCGGTGGTCGAGCTCATACCGCGAACTCCTGGAAGGCGATGGACTTTTCGACGGGGTAGTACTCGGTGCCGAGCAGTTCCCTGATGATGTACGAGTTCCGGTACGGGCCCATGCCCAGGTCGGGGCTGGTGATGCTGTGAGCGTGGACCGAGGCGTTCTGCAGGAAGACGCCCCGGCCGGTCACGTCGACGGTGTAGTTGCGTGCGACGTCGAAGCTGCCGTGCGTGTCGTAGCGGAGCCGGTCGCGTACGGGCTCGAGGAACTCCGGCTCGACGTACTTGTAGCCGGTGGCGAGGACAAGGCCCTGGGAACGCAGCTCGTAGCCCGTCTCCTGTTCCTCCTGGCGGAAGCCGAGCGTGTAGGTCCCGTCGTCGTAACGGGCGCTGGTGAGGGAGGAGTTGGTGAGGAGACGGGTGGGGACGGGTCCGTCGAGGTTCTTCTGGTAGAGCATGTCGAAGATCTCGTCGATCAGGTCGCCGTCGATGCCCTTGAACAGGCCCTTCTGCTCCCCGGCGAGGCGGTAGCGGGTCCGCTCGGGCAGCGCGTGGAAGTAGTCGATGTACTCGGGGGAGGTCATCTCCAGCGTGAGTTTGGTGTACTCCAGCGGGAAGAAGCGCGGGGAGCGCGTGACCCAGTTCAGACGGTAGCCGTGGACGTCGATCTCGGCGAGGAGGTCGCGGTAGATCTCGGCGGCAGACTGGCCGCTGCCGACCAGGGTGATCGACTCCTTGGCCTGGAGCTGGTGCTTGTGGTCCAGATAGCGGGAGTTGTGGATGAAGTCGCCGCCCAGGCCGCGGCACGGCTCCGGGAGGTGGGGAGGGGTGCCGGTGCCGAGGACGAGACGGCGGGCCCGGTACACCTCGCCCGTGTGGGTGCGGACGGCGTAGACCTCGTCCCGCTCCTCGTACGTCACCTCCGTGACCGTCGTGCCGAAGCGGATGCTGCTCAGCTTGGAGGCGGCCCAGCGGCAGTAGTCGTCGTACTCGACGCGCAGCGGGTAGAAGTTCTCGCGGATGTAGAAGGAGTAGAGCCTGCCCTGTTCCTTGAGGTAGTTGAGGAACGAGTACGGGGAGGTCGGATCGGCCAGGGTGACCAGGTCCGACATGAACGGGGTCTGGAGGTGGGCGCCGTCCAGGAACATTCCCGCGTGCCACTCGAAGCACGGCTTCGACTCCAGGAAGAGGCCGTCGAGTCCGGCGATCGGCTCGGTGAGGCAGGCGAGGCCGAGGTTGAAGGGGCCGAGTCCGATCCCGACGAAGTCGTAGGCCGTGCGGGCGGGTTCAGGAAGCGCGGTCAAGGGACTCTCCCAGGTACTGCTCGGCGTGGCCGGCGATCAGGTCGAGCACGGCGGCGATGTCGGCGGCCGTGGTCTCGGGGTTGAGCAGGGTGAACTTCAGATAGTGGCGTCCGCCCGCCTTGGTGCCCGCGACCACCGCGTCACCGGAGGCGAACAGGGCCTTGCGGGCGTACAGATTGGCGCGGTCGATCACCGACGGGTCGGTGACGGCCGAGGGGATGTAGCGGAAGACGAGGGTCGACAGCTCCGGCCGGACCACCACGTCGAAGCGCGGGTCGGCGGCCAGCAGCCGCCAGCCCTGCTGCGCCAGGTCGCAGACCTCGTCGAAGAGCTGTCCGACGCCGTCGGCGCCCATGGTGCGCAGCGTCAGCCACAGTTTGAGCGCGTCGAAGCGCCGGGTGGTCTGCAGGGACTTGTCCACCTGGTTGGGGATGCGTTCCTCGGCCATGCGGCGCGGGTTGAGGTAGTCCGCGTGATAGGTCGCGTGGCGCAGCGTGGTGGCGTCCCGGACCAGCACGGCGGATGAACTCACCGGCTGGAAGAAGGACTTGTGGTAGTCGACGGTGACGGAGTCGGCGCGTTCGATGCCGGTGAGGCGGTCCCGGTGCTCGATGGAGGCGAGCAGACCGCAGCCGTAGGCGGCGTCCACGTGCATCCACACCCCGAACTGCGCGGACAGTGCGGCGATCTCGGGCAGGGGGTCGATGGAGCCGAAGTCGGTGGTACCGGCGGTGGCGACCACGGCCATGGGGATGAGCCCCTCGCGCGTGCAGCGCTCCAGTTCATGGGCGAGGGCGACGGTCTGCATGCGCTTGTCGTGGCCGACGGGAACGACGACCACCGACTCGGGGCCGAGACCGAGCAGTTTGGCCGACTTCTGCACGCTGAAGTGACCGGCCTCGGAGGCGAAGACACGCAGCTTGGCGGGGTCGTCGCTCTTGGCCTCCTCACGGGCCAGCAGCAGCGCCTGGAGGTTGGACTGGGTGCCGCCGCTGGTGAACACGCCGTCGGCCGCGGCGCCGAGGCCGATGCGCCGCGCGGTCCAGTCGATGAGCCTGCGCTCGATCAGGGTTCCGCCCGCCGACTGGTCCCAGGTGTCGAGGGAGGAGTTGACGGCGGACAGCACGGCCTCGCCGACGACGGCCGGGATGACCACCGGGCAGTTGAGGTGGGCGAGGTAGCGGGGGTGGTGGAAGTAGACGGCGTCACGGAGGTAGAGCTCCTCGAGCTCGTCCAGGACCGCGGTGGTGTCGTGCAGCGGGCGGTCCAGATCGACCCGTTCGATGCGGGGGGCGAGGGCGTCGACCGGGACACCGGTGAACGGACGGTCGGTGGCGGCGAGTTTGGCGGCCACCCGCTCGACTCCTTCGGTCACGGAGCGGCGGTAGTGCTCCGCGGTGAGGTCATTGAGCAGGTGCGAGCGCATGGTGGGGGTCCTCCCGGTGGGGACGGTCCGTGCGGGACAGGAGAGGGCGGAGGGTCGCCGTGAACATTAGGTTAGCCTAACCTAAATTCCTTGTCCTCGTCCGGGGTGGGATGTCGGCCGATCCGGTCGCCGCCAGCCGGACGCTCGCGGAACGGATGGCGCCAAAGCCCCCTGCCTTGACGCTCGTTACGAAGGGGTGAAGGAAACGGCGGGGCGGTTCACCCGGCCATGACGCCGCTCCTTAACGGGCAAATGTCGCCTGCCGCGGCACCAGACCCCGCTCCCTGATCCGGCCTGATCCAAACGAGAGGCCCTAGCTGTTGTCGCGGCGCATCTCGTCCCACGCCCGGTCGAGTTCGGCTTCACGTTCCGGGCGCAGCGCCCGCTGCAGCCGCCACTGTTCCAGCGTGAGCACGGGGGGCGCCTGCCAGGGCCCGGTGGCGTCGTCGTAGACGTACCGGCACAGCTCGCCCTCAGTGAAGAAGATCATCTCCTTCACCACGTAGTAGGGAGCCTCTGTCCGCCAGTGGCCGGCGTACCACCGCCCCCGGTCGTCCCGGTCGATGACCGTGCCCTCGCCGTCTCCCAGGTCGTCCAGATCCGTGATCCGGTACCTGGCTCGCCGGTCGGCCTTGCGCAGGGCGTGGTCGAGTTCGGCGCAGGTCATCACCGGCTCCCCGGCCTCTGCCCGCCGCCGCCACTCCCCGGCCCACCAGGCCCGGTCGGCTGCCAGTTCGGGCTCATCGGCCGCGATCTCGGCCTCGCCCTCCTGGCGAACCCGCTCGGCCTCGACCGCCCATGCGGCCTTCTCGGCGGCGAAGGCGGGCGCCGTGGTCCGGGTCAGCTCCCGGTGGAACACCTCACACGCCTCCTCCTCGGTGGCGAAGCGGCCCAGGATCCCCTCCCATCCGGGAACCACCTCCTCGCCTCCGACGACCACCCACCTGGCTCCGTACTCGGCGACCTCCCAGTCGGCGTTGCGCTTCAGCCGCACATGATCCTCGGCTCGGGAGGGCACGGCGGCCGATCCCGGGAGCCCATAGCGGCGCTCGTCCACCCCGGCCCGCCGCAGCGCGGCCAGCAACTCCCCGGTGTTCATGCATCCTCCTCACCCGGACCGCGTCCGGGGGCTCGCGGACAGACCGTACCCCGGAGGCCGACATCCGGCCTCCGGGGTACGGGGTGTGCTCTTCAGGGGTGTGCTCCTCAACGGTGCAGGTCAGCGCCGACAGCCGGCGACCTCACCAGCGGAGTCATGCTCCCGGGTAGGCGGTGTAGACGTACCAGCCCGGATCGTGGCCCTTGAGGCGCTTCAGAATCACGGTGTACTGATTGCCGGCGTCCTTCCAGCTGTCCTCACCGCCGTACCTGAGGAAGCGCTTGCCGAGCGAGGAGCCCTTGGCCCCGTAGAAGCCCGTGAGCGTCTTGGTGTCCGACGCCGTGCCCTTGCCGATATCGGCGAACCACTTGGTGAAGTACTTCGGGTTCTTCTTCACCGCCTGGGAGATGGCGAAGTCGACCACTTCCTGCGCGGTCCCGAGATCCTTCCACACGCTCGTGTACACCGGCTTCTCTTGCTTCGTGCTCTCCGCCAGGGACTTCACGTACGCGTCCTCATCGGAGATCGTGACGTGGTCCTTCACGGTGTGGGCCATCTCGTCGCCGAGCTTCTCCGCGTCCCCGACGAGGTCGGTGCAGTTGTGGACGAGGAGGTCGGCCCGTGCCGCCCCAGCGGTGCGCACATAGAAGGTGTGCGTACCTGCGACGGTCAGGTCGTACACCGTCCGGCCGAAGCCGTCGGCGCTGTGCAGGGCGGTGACCGCCCGCTCCGCTCCGTCGGAGGTCCGCATCCGGTCGCCCGGGTGCAGGTCACCGGCGAGTGTCCAGCCCCGGTCGCCCGCCCAGACACGATGGCTCGGGGTGGTGGTCAGGGTGGTGCCACCGGCGAGGGTGACGGTCACCAGCTTCCGGGTGGAGTGCGCGAAGGTGGCACTGACCGGGGCCACCTGCGACCGGCCGGTAGCGGGGTCGGTGGTCAGCAGCCGGTCGCCGGTACGGACCTGGTCGATCGCCTTGTGCGTGCCGCCGGCGAGCAGTACCTGGGTTCCGGCCGGGAAGCTGTTCACCAGGCAGGCGTCGAGGGCTCCCGCATCTGCTTCGACTTCCTCGTGGATGGCGTCCACGACGCCGCCCGAGAGCTTGAGCCCGTCGACGATCTTCCAGGCGTCGGCCACGCCCACACCGGTGTGCAGCGCGAGGTTGAGTGCCTTGATGGCCTTGACCGCGTCGGCGACCCAGGCGTCCGGAACGAACCAGCTCGCCGCCCAGGCGCAGCCGCTGACGCTGCCGTGGGAGCAGTTGACGAAGTCGCCCTTGAGGCCGTCCCAGAGGCTCTTGAGGACCGCGGAGTCGACCGTGCTGACAATGTCCCAGTTGCTGAAGTGATGCTTCTGCTCCTGGGTGACGCCCTTGTGGGTCTCGCTGCCGAGGAAGACGGTGTCGCTGTCCGGGCAGCCGGCGGCGTCCACGTCGGCCGGAGCCGCCGCGTCGTCGCACATATAGAAGTTGATCGTGACGTCGAAGGTCAGCAGGAACGTCACGTCGCAGCCGGAGTTGCCCAGGCCGAGCTTGCACTCGTTCTCGGGCTCGGGGTCCTTGGTCGGTGTGATCTTCTGGGTGGTGAAGACCCTGGGGACTCCGGTGGCGCCACCCTTGGACAGGTCCTCGGCGGACGCCTCCTGCATCGCCTTGGTAGCGGCCTGCTGGGCGGATTCGGCCTGCTTCTCGGCGTCCTTGGCGGCGGCCTCGGCCGCGTCGGCGTCCTTGTCGGCCTGGGAGGCGACCTCACGCGCGGTGGCGGCAGCCGCCTGCGCGTCGCCGGCAGCCGCCTGCGCCGCGTCCGCGTCGGACTCCGCCTCGTTCGCCGAGGCCCGGGCGGTGGCAGCGTCACTGGAGGCGGCGTCCGCGGCGGACTGCGCGGCTGCCGCGTCCGCGGTCGCCTGCGCGTCGTAGGCGACCGTCCGGGCCTCGCTGGCCTGCGCCTCGGCAGCCGCCTTCTGCGCCTGCGCCGCCGAGACGACGGCCTGCTGCGCGGAGACCTGGGCCTTGGCCGCCTGCGCCGCGGCGTCGGCGGCGGCGACCTTGGCGTTCTTCTCGTCGCCGCCGGCCGCGTCCGCCAGTGCCTGGGCCGACTGAGCGGCCTTTTGCGCCTGGTCGGCCTTGGCCTGCGCCATCGCCTGCTGCTGATCGGCGATCGACTTCGACGCCTGCGCGGTCAGTACCGCAAGACCCGCGGAGGAGTCGTTGTCGACGTAGGGGGCGCCGAGCTGGATGGCGTCGTTCGCCGAGTCGGTGACCTTCTGCGCCGCGTCCGACGCCGCGGTCGCGGCCTGTGCGGTGGTGTAGGCGAACCCGGCCGTGGTCGCGGCCCCCGACTGGGCCTGGGTGGCGTCCGCGCCCGCGGCGATCGCGTTCTTCTGCGCGTTCTCCGCGTCCGTCTTCGCGTCCGCGGCGTCCTTCTTCGCCGCGTCCGCGTCCGAGGACGCCTGGCTCGCGGCCTTGATCGCGGTCGCGACCGCGGCCTCGCTGGTGAGTACCGCCGCGTCGGCGGTCGCCTTCGCGGCCTTCGCGTCGTCCGCGTCCGACTGAGCGCGACGGGCAGCGGCCTCGGCGCGCGTCGCCGCCGCGTCCGCGGCCTGTGCCTCCTGGGTCGCCGCGTCCGCCGCGGTCGACGACTGGTCGGCGGCGGTGCCGGCCGCCGCCGCGTCCGCGTCGGCCTCGTCGGCCGCCGCTCGGGCGTCGTGCGCGTCGTCCTTGCTCTCCTCCGCGTCCGCGTGGGCGTCCGCCGCTTCGGCCTTGGCCCCCAGAGCGCTCTTCGCCTGCTGATCGTCCCAGGCGCGTCGGCGCGCGTCGGCTGCGGCAGCGTCGGCCTTCTCCGCCGCCGCGCGTTTCGTGGCCGCGGTCGCGCCCGCTGTCTGAGCCGCCGACAGGGCGTCATTGGCCGCCTTGTCATAGCGCTCGGCGTTGGCGCGGTCCTGCGCTGCCTGGGTCTGGTGGGCGGCGGCCTCGTTCTTCGCCGTCGCGGCCTTCGCCTGCTGCGCCTCGGCCGCAAGCCGCTTGGCGTGCGCCACGTCCGCCGCGTTCTTCGCGGTGCTCTCCGCCGTCTGCGCGGTCTTCAGCGCCGATTGCGCCTTGTCGTTCTGCGCGGCGGCGTTCTTCGCCTGCAACGCGGCACCCGCCGCGGCGGCCTTGGCCTGCGCGTCCGCCTCCTGAGCCGCCGCCAGATGGAATGCCGCCATCGAAGCCGACGCCTGGGTCTGCGCCTTCGCCTGGAGGGCCTTGGAGTCCTCGGCGGAGGCGGTGGTGGCGTCGTACGCCGTCTGGGTGGCACCCGTCACCGCCTTCAGCGCGGCGGCCGAGGCCATGGTGACCTGGGCCTCCTGCTGACCGGACAGCAGACCCCGGCCACGGGGTGAGCCCGCCGCGTCCGCGATCGAGTACGCCTGCTGCTCGGCGGCGGTGGTGTCGGTGGCCGCCTGCTGGGCGATCGCCAGCTGCTTCTGCGCGGTGGTCAGCTGGGCCTTCGCCGCGCTCTGCGCCGCGGGCAGCGCCTTCTTCGCCTGCGTGAACTGAGCGGCCGTCGGGTAGGACAGGCTGTCCGTGCCGGTGGCGGTGCCCGAGTTGTTCTGCTGGGCCACGAACAGCTGGCTCGTCCCCCCGGTGCAGGTCTTCACCGTGGTGTCCGCGCCCTTGGTCGCCGAGGCGTCCAGGCACAGCTTCGCACCCACGTTGTACAGCCGGGTCTGGCCCATCGTGGTCACGTACTGCCAGTGCTGCATCGACGAGCTGCTACAGGTGGACTGCACCACCTTCGAGCCGCTGGCCACCGTCTTGCTGGTGTCCACCGCCAGGCACTTGTGGCTGATCCCGTTGACCAGGGAGCCGTTCAGCACGTCGTTCTCGGTACTCGGCCGCCACTGCTGGGCCGCGGTGGAATTGCAGTTGTACGCCTGGACCGGACTGCCGCTCGCCGTTGAGGCGCCCTGGTCGTCCAGGCAGAACGTGGTCCCGCCCTTGAGCTGGAAGGTGATCGGGCCGGTGCCCGCCGCACCGGCACCCCCCGGCAGCCAGTAGGCCTGCCAGCGGGTGAGGTGGTCCGCCAGCCACGACTGGCCCAGGGACTCACTCAGTGCCTGCGCGCCCGACGCCAGCGCCGACGACGCCTTCGCGTTCGCGGCGAAGATCGCATCCCGCTGCTTGGCCACGGCGCCGACCTCGGCCTGCCACTCGTCGGAGGCCGTCTGCACCTCTTGGCCGAGCACGCTGTTCGGGTCCACCGGGTTGCGGTACTCGCACGACGCGAACCGCGACTTCAGGTCCTCCACGGCGATCCGGAACTCCACCGTGCCCGACTCGGGCGCGCTGCGCGGGAAGCCGCCGTTCTCCAGGAACATCCGGGTGTCGTCGGCGAACAGCGCGTGCGTGTGCGCCATGTCCCAGTACCAGGCGCTCCACTCCCGGTACTTCTGCTGGAAGTCGGGATCGTTGCCGTTGTCCGGCTTCGGATAGCGGGCGTTGCCCAGATCTGTGGCGGCCTTCGCCGACGCGTCGTTCGCCGGCGGCGAGGGCTCCTTGTAGAAGCTGTCCTCCTGCGTCCAGAACCGCTGGCTCAACCACGGCCCCACACCCACCGACTGGAAGAAGTCCGGATCAGGCGCCCAGTGGAAGTCCGCGTCCGACTTGAAGCCGCCCGGCACCGCCAGGCCGGACAGCGGTGCCTGCCAGGTCAGATGACGCTGGGACAGGCTGTCCATCAGCTTCGATGTCGCGTCGTTGTCAGTCTTGTACGCCGTCGACAGCGGCGTGGTGTCCCAGTAGTCGGCCGCCGCGGCGCTGTGGAGCGCGGTGGTGTCCGAGTCCAGGCCCTTCGCCGCCACCTGCTTCATCGTCGGGCCGCCGGTCCGCAGCACCGTGGACAGCAGGCACTGGTCCTGTCGTATCTGCTGCGCCGCCGTCGCGTCGTACGCGGGCGGGGTGCCCCCGCCGCCGCCCGGATCCTGGTCTGCCACGGCCGGCAGCTGGCCTACCGTCAGCACGGCCGCCGATATCAGCGCCGTTGTGGCCGTCAGCCGGCGCCAGGCCGACTGAGTCCGGCGTCCGGCCGGACCTCTGGAAAGTTTCACGTGTGTGCCACGCCCATCCCCGTCAAGGGCACGCACAGGCGCGCGTCGAGCACGGCGGCACCAACATCCCCCGCGCCTGCTCGCCCCCGTGCAGCGCCGAACCATGCGATCACCGGGGGCACCTGACAGGCCGCCGGTGGAGTGTTCGCTTCGCCTCGCGTGGCACTTGTAAGGTCGATGTAAAGGTCGCGCGAGGCGGATTCACAGCATGGCCACAACTGACCCTCGGGTCAACGTCTCAACGGGTCAACAGGTGTGACGTGCGGGAGATCACATTGCGGCTTCCGTGCGCCGACTTGGCGGCTGGGACGGCGCGCGGCCCCTCGCCTCGCGGCGACAAGTGGGGTGACGGCCAGGAGCGTTGAACCGAACCGGGGCCGTTCGCAGAGGAACGGGCAGGGTCAACCGACTTTCTTCGCCGTCTCGATCGCCTTCGCGAGGTTCTCGAGCAGCGGGGCGCACTTGTCGTACGACAGGATGGGCTCGGCGGCGCGTGGGACGACCTGGCCGGTCCTGACCGCGGGGAGCTTCTTCCAGGTCGCCTCGGTGATGTCGGCGGGCTGGATCGCCTGGGCGCGGTTGTCCATCATGATGACGTCGGCCTTGTACTTGTCGACGTTCTCCCAGCTCAGGTTCTCGAACCAGCCGCCGCTCGCCTTGAGCGCGGCGGGGGAGGGCTCGACGAAGTTCACGCCGAGCGCCTTGAAGTACTCCAGGTCGACGGAGAGGTTCGAGCCGGAGACATAGAAGACGTCCTGGCTCGCGGAACCGACCAGCACCCTGATGTCGGGCTTGGCCTTGGCGGCGGCCCGCAGCCCGGCGGCGGCGTCCTCGAACCGCTTCTTCGCCTGAGCGATCCTGGCGGACCTGGTGTCCGCGCCGAGCGTCTTGGCCAGTTCCAGCATGCGCTCCAGCGGCTGGGTCATCTGACGGTCGTAGACGGAGATGCCGACGCTGGGGGCGCCGAGGCCGAGGATCTTCTTCTTGGACTCCTCCGGGACGTACCAGAGGGTTCCGGTGTTGTCGAACACCGTGCTGACGAGCAGGTCGGGGGCGAGGGCCGCGTACTTCTCGATGTTGAACTGGCCCCACTCGTTGCCGAGGATCGTGACCTTGCTGATGTCGAGGTCGCCGGCCATGACGTCGGCCTTGCCGTCCTTGGTCTTCGTCGGCCCGAAGACGCCCTTCACGCTGACGCCGTAGTCGTGCAGAGCGGCGGCCACACCCACGTACGCCACGACGGCCGACGGGGTCCTGTCCGCCTTCGCGGTCCGACCGCGGTCGTCCTCGAAGGTCCAGGGGCCGGACTTGGCGGGGGCCTTGCCGCCGTCAGGGTCGGTGCCTTTGCCCTTGTCGTCACCGCAGGCCGCGAGCGCGGCGCCGAGGCCGAGGGCGCCGCCTGCGGCCAGGACGCCGCGGCGGGTGAGACGGGTGGCACGGGCGTTGGGCATGAGTGTGGCTGCTTTCGAACGGGGCGGAGCGTCCGCCGGGCAAGTTCGAAGCTAGGTTAGCCTAACCTTACTTTCTGTCCAGTGGGCAGTGGAGCAGTGGAGCAGTGGGGCAGTGGGGCAGTGGAGCAGTGGGGCAGTGGGCAACCGGGTCCGCCTGACCACTCCTCATATGCCAAAGGGCCCGCGCCTTGTGGGGCGCGGGCCCTTTGGCTGCCTGCCGGGCTCAGCCCACCAGGCCCAGCTCCCGGGCGATCAGCATCCGCTGCACCTCGCTCGTGCCCTCGCCGATCTCCAGGATCTTGGAGTCGCGCCACATACGGGCCACCGGGTACTCGTTCATGAAGCCGTAGCCGCCGTGGACCTGGGTGGCGTCGCGGGCGTTGTCCACGGCGACCGTGGACGAATAGAGCTTCGCCAGAGCCGCCTCCTTCTTGAAGGGCTCACCGGCGACCAGGCGGCTGGCCGCGTCGCGCCAGGCGAGACGGGCCGTGTGGGCCTTCATCTCCATGTCGGCGATCTTGAACTGGATGGCCTGGTTGGAACCGATCGGGCGGCCGAACGCATGCCGCTCCTTCGCGTACTTCACCGACTCGTCCACACAGCCCTGCGCCAGACCGGTCGCGAGCGCCGCGATGGCGATACGGCCCTCGTCCAGGATGCGCAGGAACTGGGCGTAGCCGCGGCCCTCCTCGCCGAGCAGGTTGGCGGCCGGGACGCGGACGTCCGCGAAGGACAGCTCACGGGTGTCCGAGGCGTTCCAGCCCACCTTCGAGTACGGGGCCGCCACCGTGAATCCGGGCGTGCCCGCCGGGACGATGATGGCGGAGATCTGCGGCTTGCCGTCCGGCTTGCGGCCGGTGACCGCCGTGACCGTCACCAGGCCCGTGATGTCGGTGCCCGAGTTGGTGATGAAGCACTTGGTGCCGTTGATCACCCACTCGTCGGTGTCCGGGTCCAGGCGGGCCGTCGTCCGGGTGGCGCCCGCGTCGCTGCCGCCGTCCGGCTCCGTCAGGCCGAACGCGCCCAGGATCTCCCCGGAGCACAGCCGGGGGAGCCACTCGCGCTTCTGCTCCTCGGTGCCGAACAAATGGAGCGGCATCGCACCGAGGGAGACACCGGCCTCCAGGGTGATGGCCACGGACGAGTCGACCCGGGCCAGTTCCTCCAGCGCGAGGCCCAGCGCCAGGTAGTCGCCGCCCATGCCGCCGTACTCCTCCGGGAACGGCAGCCCGAACAGGCCCATGCGGCCCATCTCGCGGACGATCTCGTACGGGAACTCATGGCGCTCGTAGAAGTCGCCGATCTTGGGCGCCACGACATCGTGAGCGAACTCCTCGACCGTGCGGCGGAGTTCCTCCAGCTCGGGGGACAGACGGTGATCCATGGCGGTCATTCCTTGTGGGAGAGGGCTCGGACGGTGCGGGACGGGCTGGGCCGGTCCAGGTGGGCGGCCATCCACACGCTCGTGGCGGTGAGCCGGTCCAGGTCGACCCCGGTGTCGATGCCGAGGCCCTGAAGCATCCAGACGAGGTCTTCGGTGGCGAGGTTGCCGGTGGCGGACTTGGCGTAGGGGCAGCCGCCGAGGCCTCCGGCGGAGGCGTCGACGGTCGTCACGCCGTGCTGGAGGGCGGCCAGGGTGTTGGCGAGCGCCTGGCCGTAGGTGTCATGGAAGTGCACGCCGATCGCGCTCGTCGGCACACGCTCCTCGTTCAGCTGGGACAGCAGGTCGAGGACGTGGCCCGGCGTCGCCACACCGATCGTGTCGCCCAGGCTCAGCTCGTCGCAGCCCATGTCCATGAGCGCCTTGCTGACGCGCACGACCTGGTGGATGGGGACCGGGCCCTCCCACGGGTCGCCGAAGCACATGGACAGATAGCCGCGGACATGCGCCTTCTGCTCCTTCGCGCGCCGGACCACCGGCTCGAACATGGCGAGCGCCTCGTCCACCGTGCGGTTGAGGTTGGCCTTCGCGAAGGACTCGGTGGCGCTGGCGAAGACGGCGATCCGGCGTGCGCCCAGTGCAAGCGCCCGGTCCAGGCCGCGCTCGTTCGGCACCAGGACCGGAAGCTCCACCGGCAGATCGGCCACCAACGGGTACAACTGCTCGGCGTCGGCGAGTTGGGGCACCCACTTGGGGTGGACGAAACTGGTGGCCTCGATGGTGGTCAGGCCCGCGCCGGCGAGCCGGCGGATGAACTCCGCCTTCACCTCCGTCGGCACCGCGCGCTTCTCGTTCTGCAGACCGTCGCGCGCACCGACCTCATGGATCCGGATCCGCGCCGGCAGGTCCTGGGCCGGTACGGCCATGGGCAGTCCCTGAGCGGTCATCCCCGAGCCTCCGTCTCCGCCTGCTGGTCCACCGACGATTCCGCCTGCTCGTCCTGCTCGTCCTCGTGCGGTTCGACCACGGCCAGCACCTGGTCCATGGCGACCGTCGTGCCTGGGGTGACGCCGAGTTCGGCGACGGTCCCGGCGTGCGGGGCGGAGATGACGTGCTCCATCTTCATCGCCTCGACGACAAGCAGGCTCTGCCCGGCGGCCACCGTGTCCCCGACCGCCACCTTCACGACGGTCACCGTGCCCGGCATGGGCGCGGTCAGCGAGTCGGTGCCGGAGCGCGCGGCACCGCTGAGCGACGCGGCGACCGGGTCGTGGTCGCGCACGTGCCAGGCGTCGCCGTCGCGGCCCAGCCAGTCGGCCGCGCGGTGGAAGGTGTGGCGGACCCCGTCCAGCACCACCGAGACCTGGTCCTCGGTGACCGTGTGCGTGCCTCTCGGGGCGTACTCCACCGGTTCGGACACGCGCAGCGGGAAGGCCACGGGCCGTGGCTCGCCACCGAGCCGCCAGCCGCTCGGCACGGAGAACGGGTCCGTCCAGCCCTTCCCGCGCGGCTGAAGCGCCTCCAGCCGTACGGCCGCCGCCGCCTCGTACACCTCCTCCGGCACCTCGACCGCGACGAGGCCGTCCACCTCACGCTCCACCAGCCCGGTGTCCAGCTCGCCAGCCACGACCGCGGGATGGGCCAGTAGTCGGCGCAGGAACCCGGCGTTGGTCTGCACGCCCAGGGTGACCGTCTGCGCGAGGGCCGCCCGCAGCTTGCGCAGCGCGGTCGCACGGTCCGGGCCGTGGGCGATGACCTTGGAGAGCATCGGGTCGTACAGGCTGCCGACCTCGGTGCCCTCGGTCAGGCCCGAATCGGTGCGCACACCGTCGCCCTGGGGCTCGTGCAGCGACAGCACCGTGCCGCCCGAGGGCAGGAAGCCCCGGGAGGGGTCCTCGGCGCAGATACGGGCCTCGACCGCGTGCCCGGTGAGCGTGATGTCCTTCTGCTCGAAGGGCAGGGGCTCGCCCGCGGCCACCCGCAGCTGCCACTCCACCAGGTCCAGGCCCGTGATCAGTTCGGTGACCGGGTGCTCCACCTGGAGGCGGGTGTTCATCTCCATGAAGCAGTACGCCGAGGGGTCCGCGCCCGGCACGATGAACTCCACCGTGCCCGCGCCCCGATACCCGCAGGAGCGCGCCGCCTGCACGGCCGCCTCGCCCATCGCCGCGCGCGTGGCCTCGTCGAGGAGCACGCTCGGCGCCTCCTCGATGATCTTCTGGTGCCGGCGCTGGAGGGAGCACTCGCGCTCGCCGAGGTGCACCACGTTCCCGTGGGCGTCGGCCAGTACCTGGATCTCGATGTGCCGGGGGCGGTCGATCCAGCGCTCCACGAGGAGCGTGTCGTCGCCGAAGGAGGCGCGTGCCTCGCGCCGGGCGGCGGCGATCTCGTCGGACAGCAGCCCCGCGTCCCGTACCAGCCGCATGCCCTTGCCGCCGCCGCCCGCCGACGGCTTGAGCAGCACCGGCATGCCGATCTCATGTGCGGCGTCGGCCAGTTCGGCGTCCGTGAGCCCGCTTCCGCTGGATCCCGGAACCACCGGGACCCCGGCCACCCGGACCGTCTCCTTGGCGCGGATCTTGTCGCCCATGAGCGCGATCGCGTCCGCGGGAGGCCCGATGAACGTGAGCCCCGCCTCGGCGCAGGCGCGCGCGAACGCGGCGTTCTCCGCGAGGAAGCCGTACCCCGGATGCACCGCCTGGGCCCCGCTGCGGGCGGCGGCCTCCAGCAGCCGCTCCACCGACAGATAACTCTCGGCGGCGGACGCCGGGCCGATCCGTACCGCCGTGTCGGCCTCACGGACGTGCCGGGCGTCCGCGTCGGCGTCGGAGAAGACGGCCACCGAGCGCACGCCCATCGACCGCAGCGTACGGATGACGCGTACGGCGATCTCGCCCCGGTTGGCCACAAGCACCGTGTCAAACATGGCTCCCCCTCACATCCGGAAGACGCCGAACTGGGGGTCACCCAGGGGCGCGTTGGCACATGCGGTCAGGGCGAGGCCCAGCACCTGCCGGGTCTCCACCGGGTCGATCACGCCGTCGTCCCAGAGGCGGGCCGTCGCGTAGTAGGCGTTGCCCTGGCGCTCGTACTGGGCGCGGATCGGAGCCTTGAAGGCGTCCTCGTCCTCCTGGGGCCAGGTCTCCCCGCGCCCCTCCAGCTGGTCGCGCTTGACGGTCGCGAGGACGGAGGCGGCCTGCTCGCCGCCCATCACCGAGATCTTGGCGTTCGGCCACATCCACAGGAAGCGCGGGGAATAGGCACGGCCGCACATCGAGTAGTTGCCGGCGCCGAACGAGCCGCCGATGACGACCGTCAGCTTCGGTACGCGCGTGCAGGCGACGGCCGTGACCATCTTGGCGCCGTGCTTGGCGATGCCGCCCGCCTCGTAGTCCCGTCCCACCATGAAGCCGGAGATGTTCTGCAGGAACACCAGCGGGATGCCGCGCTGGTCGCACAGCTCGATGAAGTGGGCGCCCTTCTGGGCGGACTCGGAGAACAGGATGCCGTTGTTGGCGACGATCCCGACCGGGTGTCCGTGGATACGGGCGAATCCGGTGACGAGGGTCTGCCCGAACTCCGCCTTGAACTCGGCGAACCGCGATCCGTCCACCACGCGCGCGATGACCTCGCGTACGTCGTAGGGGGTGCGGGAGTCGGCCGGCACCGCGCCGTACAGCCCGTAAGGATCCGCCTTCGGCTCCTCGGAGGGGACGACCTCCCAGGGCAGGGGTCCCCGGGCGGGGAGCGTGGAGACGATGGTGCGCACGATCCTCAGCGCGTGCGCGTCGTCCTCCGCCAGGTGGTCCGTCACGCCCGACACCCGCGAGTGGACCTCGCCGCCGCCCAGCTCCTCGGCCGTCACCACCTCACCTGTGGCCGCCTTCACCAGGGGGGGGCCGCCCAGGAAGATCGTGCCCTGGCCGCGCACGATCACGGCCTCGTCGCTCATCGCGGGGACATACGCCCCGCCCGCCGTGCAGGAGCCGAGGACGGCCGCGATCTGGGGGATCCCGGCGCCGGACATCCGGGCCTGGTTGTAGAAGATCCGCCCGAAGTGCTCGCGGTCGGGGAAGACCTCGTCCTGCATGGGCAGGAAGGCGCCTCCGGAGTCGACCAGATAGACACAGGGAAGGCGGTTCTCGAGCGCGACCTCCTGGGCCCGGAGGTGCTTCTTCACCGTCATCGGGTAGTACGTGCCGCCCTTGACCGTGGCGTCATTGGCGACGATCACGCACTCACGTCCGCTGACCCGCCCGATCCCGGCGATCACGCCGGCGGCGGGCGCCTGCCCGTCGTACATCCCGTCGGCCGCGAGGGGTGCCAGTTCGAGGAAGGGCGACCCCGGATCCAGCAGGGTGTCCACCCGGTCGCGCGGCAGCAGCTTGCCGCGCGACGTGTGCCGCGCACGGGCCTTCTGGCCACCGCCCAGCCGGGCCGCGGCCAGTTTGGCGCGCAGCTCCTCGCCCAGGGCGCGGTGCGCCTCCTCATTGGCTCGCCAGGCCTCCGACGCGGGGTCTGCCGCGCTCGTCAGCTCCGGTGCCTCCTGCATGGTGCGGTCCCCTCACGGTGTTAATGAGCGTTAACGCATTTCCTTCAGGTTAACGACCGCTAACCTCCCTGTCTAGAATCGATTTCATGGCCACGAGAACCGACGCTCCCACCCGTCGCGAGCAGATCCTCAAGGAGGCCGCGCGGCTGTTCGCCGAGCGCGGTTTCCATGGCGTAGGGGTCGACGAGATAGGGGCCGCGGTCGGCATCAGCGGCCCGGGCCTGTACCGGCACTTCGCCGGCAAGGACGCCATGCTCGCCGAACTGCTCGTGGGGATCAGCGGGCAACTGCTGACCGGGGCCAGGCGGCGGGTCGCCGAGCTCGACGGAGAGCCCGCGGGGCGCGACCCCGAGGCGGTCCTCGACTCGCTCATCGAGGGGCACATCGACTTCGCGCTCGACGACCGGCCCCTGATCACCCTGCACGACCGCGAGCTGGACCGCCTGCGGGACAGTGACCGCAAGCTCGTGCGCCAGCTTCAGCGGCAGTACGTCGAGCTGTGGGTGGAGGTCGTGCGCCAGATGTATCCACAGCTCGCGGAGCCGTCCGCCCGCTCGGCGGTGCACTCGGTCTTCGGCCTGCTCAACTCGACCCCGCATCTGGGACGCCCGGGAGCGCTGCCGGGGCGCGGGGCGACGGCTCAGCTGCTGCACCGCATGGCCCGCGGCGCCTTCGAGGCCGCCGGAACGGACTGAGCCCGCCGCTCCGTGAGCGTGACGAGCGTTACGCGTTGGTTGCTCTGGACGACCGTCGTGACTGGCCGGTAACCTACGACTGAGCAAGCGCTTAGCCATGGGGCCGCAACCATCGATTGAGGAACCCGGACGGCGAGCAACCAGGTACGCGAGAGCGGCGCCGGTTCAGGCGTGAAGAAGGGCGGTGGCGGCGGTGCGCCGTACGGTGTTCAACGAGGATCATGAGGCGTTCCGGCAGACTCTGCGCGCCTTCATCGAGGCCGAGGTCGTGCCGGTCTACGACGAGTGGTTCGCCGCGGGCCAGGCGCCGCGCGACTTCTACTACAAGCTCGCCGAGCTCGGCGTCTTCGGTATCCGTGTCGACGAGGAGTACGGCGGCGCGGGCATAGACTCCTACAAGTTCGAGGCCGTCCTCTACGAGGAGACGGCCCGCGCGGGCGTCCACTTCGGCGGCTCCGGCGTGCACGTGCTGCTCGGCCTGCCGTACATCAAGCTGCTCGCCACCGACGAGCAGAAGAAGCGCTACCTGCCGAAGTTCGTCTCCGGCGAGGAGATGTGGGCCATCGCGATGACGGAGCCGGGCACCGGTTCCGACCTCGCGGGCATGAAGACCACCGCCAAGCTCTCCGAGGACGGCACGCACTACGTCCTCAACGGCGCCAAGACCTTCATCACCGGCGGCGTGCACGCCGACCGCATGATCGTCTGCGCCCGTACGGCCGCGCCCACCGCGGAGGACCGCCGTCACGGCATCTCCCTGTTCGTCGTGGACACCAAGGCCGAGGGCTACTCGGTGGGCCGCAAGCTGGACAAGCTCGGCCTCAAGACCTCCGACACGGCCGAGCTGGCCTTCGTCGACGTCAAGGTGCCGGTCGAGGACCTCCTCGGCGAGGAGAACAAGGGCTTCTACTACCTCGGTCACAACCTGGCCTCCGAGCGCTGGGGCATCGCCTTCGGCGCCTACGCGCAGGCCAAGGCCGCCGTCCGGTTCGCCAAGGAGTACGTCCAGCAGCGCACCGTCTTCGGCCAGCCCGTCGCGTCCTTCCAGAACACCAAGTTCGAACTGGCCGCCTGCCAGGCCGA
Source organism: Streptomyces sp. NPDC047022 (assembly GCF_040644155.1). NCBI lineage: Bacteria > Bacillati > Actinomycetota > Actinomycetes > Kitasatosporales > Streptomycetaceae > Streptomyces > Streptomyces sp. NPDC047022. Next base: position 56,992 of record NZ_JBEYVV010000021.1, read on the forward strand.
GGTGGATGCCGCCGAGGCCGTCGCCGACCGCGTGACGGAGGCCCTCGACGCCGGCGAGCTGACCCCCGCCGAGGCCGCCAGCGCCAAGCTGTTCTGCACCGAGGTCGCCCACCGTGTCATCGACCGCTGCCTCCAGCTGCACGGTGGCTACGGCTTCATGAACGAGTACCCGATCGCCCGCCTGTACGCCGACAACCGCGTCAACCGCATCTACGGCGGCACCAGCGAGATCATGAAGTCGATCATCGCCAAGGACATGGGCCTGTAAGACTGGCTCGAGAACCCGCGAGGTCACCGCGCGGTGGACGCGGCGGCAACCGACGTCGGCAGCAGCCGGCCGAGGCTGCGCCCGGCCACGCCACCGCGCGGTGGGAACCGACATACGAGGCGGTAGAGACCGACGTATGAGCCAGGCACTCCAGTCCCTGCTCGATCTGCTCGACATCGAGCGGATCGAGCAGGACATCTTCCGCGGCCGGTCCCGGTCCGCCATCGTCCCGCGGGTCTTCGGCGGGCAGGTGGCGGCCCAGGCGATGGTCGCCGCCGGGCGTACGGTCCCGGAGGACCGGTCCGCCCACTCCCTGCACGCCTACTTCCTGCGTCCCGGCGACCCGGGCGCCCCCATCGTCTACACGGTCGACCGCATCCGTGACGGCCGCTCCTTCACCACCCGACGGGTGGTCGCCGTCCAGCACGGGCAGCCCATCTTCCACCTCTCCGCGTCCTTCCAGACGTACGAGGAGGGCATGGACCACCAGACCCCGATGCCGCCCGCCCCGGACCCCGAGACGCTGCCGACCTCCGAGGAACGGCTGCGCGGCTACTCCCATCTGCCCTCCGCGGTCGTGGAGAGGCTGCTGGAGGCGCGTGAGTCCGTCGACCTGCGCTACGTCGACGAGCCTCCGTACGGCAAGTTCGGCGAGCCGCGCGAGCCGCACTCCCAGGTGTGGTTCCGCACCAACGGCAAGCTGGACGACGACCCGCTGCTGCACGTCGTCCTCGCCACCTACGTCTCCGACATGACGCTCCTCGACTCCATCCTGCTCGCGCACGGCCGCGGCGGCTGGGCCGTCGGCGATGTCGTCGGGGCCTCGCTGGACCACGCGATGTGGTTCCACCGCCCGTTCAGGGCCGACGAGTGGCTCCTGTACGACCAGGAGTCCTCGTCGGCGCACGGCGGGCGCGGCCTCGGCCAGGCCCGTATCTACACCCAGGACGGCCGGCTGGCGATCTCGGTGATCCAGGAGGGCGTGGTCCGCATTCCGCGGTGATCCGGCCGCGCATGGGGCCCTCCCACCGCAAGGGCCCCACGTGGCGTTTCCGCCGGACCGTCAGGCCAGTCCCGCCGCGTTGAGCAGATAGGCCGTCATCGGGTCGTAGTGGCGGGGGCTCGTGACATGGTCGTCCAGGGGCACCGTCACCTGGACCGTCCCCTCCGCCTCGGCGAGGAACAGCGCCGGGTCGTTGGAGTCGGCGTACCCGACGGCGTCGATCCCGAGCCGGCCCGCACGGCCCGCCCAGCCGTGGTCGGCGACCACCAGGTCGGGCAGCGGGCGCCGTTCGCGGTCCAGGCCCCTGAGGATCTCGTGCATCGGCTCGCCGGAGTGCGTGTGCCAGAGGCTGGCGCCGTGCTCGAGGACGGCCACGTCCGCGAACTGCATCACGTACCCCTCGTCGGTCACGAGCCCGTCCGGGATGACGACGATCTCGCAGCCCGCGGCGCGCAGCGCGGCGGCGGTGGCCCGGTGCACATCGAGGAGTCCGCCGGGGTGACCGGTGGCCAGCAGGACCCGCTGCTTCCCGGCGGCGGCCTTGCGCAGCCGCGCGGCGAGCCGGTCCAGGGCGTCGACCGTCAGCTCCGGGTCGATGGTGTCCTGCCCGTACCGGTGCTCGGGGTCGTCGCTCACACCGCAGCGCTCCGCCATGACCGCGAGGACGTCCTGCTCGTCGCTCCACCGGTCGCCGAGTTCCAGGCCGAGCCAGTAGTGGCGGTCGCCGTTCGCGAGCTTGCGGTAGTGCGAGAGGTTGTTCTCGCGCGGGGTCGCGACGTCGCCCGCGATACGGGTCCGTACGAGGTGGGCGATGAGCTCGGCACGGCTGGGGATCCCGGGTATCGGCATGGCAACCATTCTGCCGGTGCCTCCTGCGCGAGCGTCCGCCGTCCCGGACCGTGGGACGCGTGTCACTCCGCGTCAGGACCGGCTGCGCCAGGCTGTTTCAGCGCGAACCACAGCTCCATGCGTACATCGGGATCGTCCAGGTCCGCGTCCAGCAGCGCGGCGCAGCGCGCGATGCGCCCGCGGACCGTGTTGCGGTGGACCGAAAGGGCCACGGCCGTACGGTCCCAGCTGCCGTGCAGGGACAGCCAGGTGCGCAGGGTCTCGGTCAGCGCGGGGGCGGAGGCGATCGGCGCGAGCAGGGCCCGGGCGTGTGCCTCGGCCTCTTCACGGGGGACGAGGTCGGTGAGCCCGGCCCCGCCGCCGTGGCGGACCAGGGGCACCCGGGTCGCGCGGGCGCGCGCCAGGGCACGCGCCGCCTGGGCGTCGGCGACGGGCCAGTCGTGCGGGGCGACGGGTGCGCTGACACCGAGGGTCCAGCCGGGGTACGGGGCCGGTGCGCGGTCGTGCGGGACGAGGACACGGATGACCCCGTCGGCGAGGTCGACCAGCGCGGAGCCGAGCGCGGCGCCGAGCGCGGAGGCGACCAGGGCGCCCTGGGGGTCCCGCCTTGCCGGTATGTCCGGGCAGGCGTGCACGACGAGCCACCGCTCGGCGCCGAGCAGCGGCGCCACCTCCTCCGGCGCCGCTCCCAGCAGCAGCCGTACCAGCGCGGTCGTGCGCGCCGCTCCCGCCCCGCTCAGGTGCTCGCCGGTGAGCAGGGACAGCAGGACCGCCGCGACGGAGGCGATGGTGTGGTCCCCGGGCTCGCGCCGCGGGGAGGCGACCCCGAGGACGAAGCCGTGGCCGGGAGCGAGGGCGTAGGCGGCGAGGTGGGTGCCGGCGACGGTGTCGGCCGCGGAGGACGGGAACGGGCGCCCGGCGGACCCTCCGGGCTCTGCCGTGCCGCCGGGCCCCGGCGCACCGCCCTGACTCACCACCCCCGCCAGCCGTGCCATCCCCTCCTCCGCCTCGGCCGCGGGAAGCCGTCCCGCCGTCGTGCTCGGCGTCGCGTCCGGCCCGTACAGCACCGCCCAGCCCGACGTCCACCGCGCCAGCCGCTGCAGCACCGACGGCACCGGATCCGGCCTGGCCGCCGCGGCGGCCAGGCTCTGCTGGGCCTCGGAGACCCGCCGCAGCTCCGCGAGGCGCGCCTCGGCCATGAGCTGCCACACCGCGCGTGCCACACCCGAGAACGTGGTCCCCGGCGGCACCTCCAGGAGCGGGAGCCCGTGCGCGTCGCAGGCGGCTGCCAGGCCGGGCGGGACCCTGTCGTGGACCGGGGCGAGCCCGAAGCCGAGGGCGGCACCGCCCGCCGCCACGATCCGGGAGACGTAGCCGTCGAAGCGGTCCGCCTCGTCCCGCTGGATGCCGTCCCGCTGGATGTCGTCCCCCCGGATGTGGACTCCGGCGGACAGCAGCAGCTCGCCGCCGAGCAGATACGGGTACGGGTCGGCCATCTCCGAGGCGTGCGCCCAGTGGATGACGACATCGCCCGCCGGGGGCCCCGCGATCTGCCGCAGGGCCAGGTCCTCACGGGCCAGCAGGGCCGACAGCGGGACCGGCGGGGTGGGCGGCACCGCCGGGCCCGCCGGAGCCGCTGCCGCGTGGACGTCCGGCATGATGTGCGTTTCCTCCATCCAGCCACGCTCGAATAGAGGAAACGTACACTTCGCATCCGCTGTCCCGCGACCTAGAGTCGAAGGCGAAGCAGCGTGTACGCGATGAGCGTGAGAAAGCGTGAGAAAGAAGGCACTACGCCCATGAGCAGCAACGAGACGCCCCGCGGCCCCGTCGACTCCTCCCGAATCCCGCGGTACGCGGGCCCCGCGACCTTCGCCCGGCTGCCCCGCCTGGACGAGGTCGGCACCGCGGACGTCGCCGTGGTCGGTGTGCCCTTCGACTCGGGTGTCTCCTACCGCCCCGGCGCCCGCTTCGGCGGCAACGCCATCCGCGAGGCCTCCCGCCTGCTGCGCCCGTACAACCCGGCCCAGGACGCTTCCCCCTTCGCCCTCGCCCAGGTCGCGGACGGCGGCGACATCGCCGTGAACCCGTTCAACATCAACGAGGCCGTGGAGACCATCGAGGCCGCCGCGGACGACCTGCTCGGCACCGGCGCCCGCCTGATGACCCTCGGCGGCGACCACACCATCGCCCTGCCGCTGCTGCGCTCGGTGGCGAAGAAGCACGGCCCGGTCGCCCTGCTGCACTTCGACGCCCACCTCGACACCTGGGACACCTACTTCGGCGCCGAGTACACCCACGGCACCCCCTTCCGCCGCGCCGTCGAGGAGGGCATCCTCGACACCTCCGCGCTGTCCCACGTCGGCACCCGCGGCCCGCTGTACGGCAAGCAGGACCTCACCGACGACGAGAAGATGGGCTTCGGCATCGTCACGTCCGCCGACATCTACCGGCGCGGCGCGGACGAGGTCGCCGATCAGCTCCGCCAGCGCATCGGCGACCGCCCGCTGTACATCTCCATCGACATCGACTGCCTCGACCCGGCGCACGCCCCCGGCACCGGCACCCCCGAGGCCGGCGGCATGACCTCGCGCGAGCTACTGGAGATCCTGCGCGGCCTGGCCTCCTGCAACCTGGTCTCGGCGGACGTCGTCGAGGTGGCGCCCGCGTACGACCACGCGGAGATCACCTCGGTGGCCGCCTCCCACACCGCGTACGAGCTGACGACCATCATGAGCCGTCAGATCGCGGCGGCCCGCACCGGTGAGGAGAACGGGACCAAGTGACCCACGACCACGACCTGGTCCTGCGCCCCACGGCGGCACAGGCCGAGGCGGCACTGAATCCTCCGCCCGGCCGCACCGGCGGGGACCTGGTCGTGGAGACGCTCGCCGGGCTCGGCGCGACAACGGTGTTCGGACTGCCCGGCCAGCACGCGCTGGGCCTGTTCGACGCGCTCGGCCGCTCCGGTCTGCGGTACATCGGGCTGCGGACGGAGAACAACGCGGGCTTCGCGGCGGACGCGTACGGCCGGATCACCGGAGAGGCGGCCCCGCTCCTGCTGTCGACCGGACCGGGCGCGCTGATGTCGCTGGCCGCGCTCCAGGAGGCGGCAGCGGCCTCGGCCCCGGTCCTGGCGATCAGCAGCCAGGTCCCGGCGGCGGGCCTGGGCGGCGGCCGTCACGGCTATCTGCACGAACTGCCGGACCAGGCGGCCTCGTTCCGCGGCGTGGTCAAGTCCGTCCACATGGCCCGCACCCCCTCCCAGATCCCGTCCGCCCTCGCGGAGGCCTGGAAGTCCGCGCTGACGGTTCCGCACGGACCGGTGTGGGTGGAGATCCCGCAGGACGTGCTGCTCACCGAAACGACCCTGCCGGTGGTGACGGCGGTGGACGCCACCCCGGACGAGCGGCCCCCGCGCCCCGAACTGACCGCCGTCGCCGCCGATCTGCTGTCCCGCGCCGAGCGCCCCGCGATCATCGCGGGCGGGGGAGTGGTGCGGGCGGACGCCTCGGGCAAGCTCCTGCGGCTCGCAGAGAAGCTCGACGCCCCCGTCGTGACCACCCCCGGCGGCAAGGGCGCCTTCCCCTGGAAGCACCGGCTGTCCCTCCGGTCCTGGCTGGAGGACCGCCACACCACGGACTTCCTCGAGGACGCCGACGTACTCCTGGTCGTCGGCTCCGGCCTCGGTGAACTCTCCTCGAACTACCACACGTTCCGGCCGCGCGGCCGGGTGATCCAGATCGAGGCGGACCTCGGCAAACTGGAGTCCAACCACCCCGCTCTCGGCATCCACGCCGACGCCCGCCTCGCGCTCCAGGCGCTCCTCGAGACGGTGTCCGAGCGGAAGGATCCCACGGCCCCGGAGCGCGTACGGGCGCTGCTGAACCGGGTGTCCGACCGGATCGCCTCCCAGGACCTGGCCCTGGAACAGGACGTGCTGGCGTCCGTGCGCCGTGCCCTGCCCTCGGGTTCCCCGTCCTTCTGGGACATGACGATCCTGGCGTACTGGGCCTGGTCGGCGTTCGACGCGCGGGGCGCGAACACCATGCACTCGGCCCAGGGCGCCGGCGGCCTCGGCTACGGCTTCCCGGCCGCGCTCGGGGCGGCCGTCGCGGACCCGACCCGCCCGGTCCTCGCGGTCTCGGGCGACGGAGGCGCCCTGTACTCCATCTCCGAACTCGCGACGGCGCGGCAGTACGACCTCGACGTGACCTGGCTGATCGTCGACGACGGCGGCTACGGCATCCTGCGCGAGTACATGACGGACGCCTTCGGCCGGGCGGTGGGCACCGAGCTGACCCGCCCCGACTTCGCGGCCCTGGCACAGTCCTTCGGCGTCCCGGGAGTCCGCACGACCCCCGAGACCCTTGAGCAGGACCTGGCGAGGGCTCTCTCCGAGCCGGGCCCCTCGGTCGTCGTTCTCCCGGCGGTGCTGCGGATGTTCGCGCCGACGCACCTGGACTGAGCCGGGCCACCTCGGCTGAGGGGGCACGGTCGGCGCCACGTATCGTGCAACCTTTCACCCGTACTCATGAGTCATGCGGTTCGGACGTGCCAGGAGTACGCCCGAATCCATGCAAGCCGATGGGGGACTTTCGTGACTCACTGGATTTCCCGGCGTGCCAGAGTGCTCTGCGCGAGCCTCGGCGCCGGAGTGCTCATACCGACCGTGGCGGCCGCCGCACCCGCCGCCGCCACACCGCCGACGGTCAGCTGCACCTCGGGCAAGGCCGGCCTGGCCGCCGCACTCCAGAAAGACATCACCGCGGCCCTCGCGGGACGCAACGGGACCGTGGCCGTAGGCCTCTACGACCGCTCCACCAAGACCAGTTGCTCCCTGCGGAGCACCTCCGCCTATGACTCGGCCAGTGTCGTCAAGGTCACCGTGCTCTCCACGCTGCTGTGGGACGCCAAGAAGAGCAACCGCTATCTCACCGACCGCGAGGTCAGCCTCACCACGGCGATGATCACGCAGTCGGACAACGACGCCACCACCGCGCTGTGGAAGCAGCTCGGCATGACGAAGATCAAGGGCTTCCTCTCGGCCGCGGGCATGACCCAGACCAAGCCGGGCGAGGACGGCTACTGGGGCCTGACCCAGATCACCGTTCAGGACGAGCAGAAGCTGCTGGGGCTCATCACCGCCAAGAACTCCGTGCTGAGCGACAACTCCCGTGCGTACATCCTGAATCTGATGGGGAAGGTCGTCTCCTCGCAGCGCTGGGGCACTCCCGCGGGCACGCCCTCCGGTGTCTCCGTGCACGTCAAGAACGGCTGGCTGCAGCGGTCCACCCACGGCTGGCGCGTGCACAGCGTCGGCACGTTCAACGGCCGCGGACACGACTACATGATCACGGTGCTCACCGAGGACAACAGCACCATGGACTACGGCGTCACCACCATCCAGAACGTGGCCAAGGCCATCCACAAGGACCTGGTGCCGACGACCTCCGCGACGAGCAAATACGTGCCCACCAGCAGGCCCCAGGAGGCCATCCCGGCGGTCCCGGCGAGCTGACCGGCTCACCTCACCGGTGAACTCCCCATGCTCAAGGGGGAGTTCACCACCGGTCCACCCCCGCGCCCCCCTCACGGCACTACGGTGACCGCATGCGCCTGAGAACCCTCCTCGTCACCGTCACCGCCACCCTGGCCGCGGCCTCGTCTCCGGCGGCCGCCACGAGCGGCACGGCCGCAGCGACCGGCACCACCGCGCACTCCTGCTCCTCCGCCGTCGCCATCGAGGGCTTCTCGGACGCCCTCGACAAGACGACGTACGACGGCACGTTCGTCGGCAATCTCTCCGCGCTTTCCGTCGGCCTCCCCCACTCCCGGCTTCGTCCGGGCGGGGGGACCCCCGCCGGAGGGATCGCCGCGCTCTCCGACCGTTCCTCGCTCTTCACCCTGGACCCGAAGACCCTGAAGCCCACCGGCGTCGTCGGCCTCGCCGACGAGAACGGCGCCCCGCTCGACTCCGAGGGCCTGGCCGTCGACCGGGACGGCACCCTGCTCATCACCTCCGAGACCGAGCCGTCCGTACGGCGCTACTCGCGCGACGGCAAGATCCTCGACCGGCTGCCGGTGCCGGACGCGCTCCGAGTCGCTCCCGCGGGGCGCGCCACCTCGAACCTGACCTTCGAGGGCCTGACCCTGCTGCCCGGCGGCCACACCCTGCTGGCCGGCATGGAGGGCTCGCTCAGCGGCGACACACCCGGCGTCGTCCGGTTCCAGACCTGGACGCGGCACGGGAAGCACTTCGGGCTCGCGGCCCAGTACGGCTACCGCACCGACACCGGCCTCGGCGTCTCGGAGACCGCGGCGGCCCCCGACGGCCGGCTGCTCGTGCTGGAGCGCGGGTTCACCGCCGGGTACGGCAACACGGTCCGCCTCTATCTGGCGGATCTGCGCCACGCCACCGACACGAGCCGTGTGGACACGCTGACCGGCCAGGCCGGGGTGCGCCTCGCCCGCAAGACGCTCCTCGCCGATCTGGCCGACTGCCCCTCGCTGGGCGCGAGGGCCAGGCAGCCCCAGCCGAATCCGCTCCTCGACAACATCGAGGGCATGACCGTCACCGGCGTCCGGCACGGACGGCTGAGCCTGCTGCTGGTCAGCGACGACAACCAGAACCCGGCACAGATCACCCGCCTGTACTCGCTGCGCGTACGCCTGCCGCACTCCGCCGCGCAGGACGCGTGACCGGTTCACCCGGTCACGCGCACCTCCGGGGGCCGCGTCCGCGCGAGGTTCTTCTCCAGCAGCTCGGTCGCGGCCTCCACGCCCACCGCGCCCGCCCGGTCCATGGACGGAAGCCGCCCGCCGGACTCCCTGAGCCCGGTGAGTGACGCCTCAATCGCCTCATGGGCGGCGAACAGACAGGGCGTGCTGTAGATCGCGGCGTCCACCCCGAGCTCGGACAGCTCGGCGAGCGACAGCCGCGGCGACCTGCCCCCGGCGATCTGGTTGAACAGGAGCGGCTTGTCACCGATCACGTCCTGGATCCGCTGGATCGACTCCACGCTGCGCACCCCGTCGACCAGCACCACATCGGCGGAGGTGGCCGCCAGAGCCTTGGCCCGGGCGAGGATCTCCTGCTCCTCGGTGGCGTCCGTACGGGCCACCACCACCAGGTCCCGGCGCGTCTCCAGCACCATCTCCAGCTTGTCGAGGTACTCCGCCAGCGGCAGGATCCGCTTGCCGTCGGCGTGCCCGCAGCGCCGGGGCCGCTGCTGGTCCTCCAGGATCACCCCCGAGGCGCCGAGCCGCTCCAGCGTCTCGACCACGAGGCCGGCCACTTCCGGGTCCGTGTACCCGTCGTCGATGTCCACGAGGAGATGGTGGCCGGGAAAGGCGCCACGCAGCCGCTGGACGAACGCCACGATGTCCGGCCAGGCGATGAAGCCGATGTCCGGCAGACCGTAGTACGCGGCGGCGAATCCGAAGCCTGACACGAACAGCCCGTCGTAGTGCCGCGCCGCGATCGACGCCGAGTACATGTCGTAGACACCGATCAGCGGTGTTGTTCCCTGTGCGGCGATCTGCTCCCGCAGCCGGCTTCCGAAAGCCACGCGGACCTGCCTTCCGTGGTTCTGCTCTGGCTGGGCTGACTATTCCTGTGCCATACCGTGTGAATCTCTATACGAATCCTTTACTCATCCGGACGGCCGAGCGCCTTCACTCCCGGAAACGCCGGCTCGGCGGGATGAAATCCGTCGCCTTCCGTGTTGGTGCCTTGCGGCGGAGCTGAGCAGAGCACACCGGAACAGATCGACAGGAAGGGACGGGCGTGGCAGCGCACGAGGGGGAAGTTCGCGGCTGGGCGCGCAGGCTGGCGGCGTACGCATGGCGCTACCCGAAGGACGTCGTCCTCGCGCTCGGGTCCTCCCTGGCCGGCATGGCGGTCATGGCCCTCGTCCCGCTGATCACCAAGGTGATCATCGACGACGTCGTCGGCAACCACACCCGGTCCATGGGGCCCTGGGCGGGTGGCCTGATCGGCGCGGCCGTGGTCGTCTACGCGCTCACCTACATCCGCCGCTACTACGGCGGCAGGCTCGCCCTGGATGTGCAGCACGACCTGCGCACGGAGATGTACGCGACGATCACCCGGCTCGACGGGCGACGTCAGGACGAGCTGTCGACCGGGCAGGTCGTCGGCCGCGCCACCAGCGACCTCCAGCTCATCCAGGGGCTCCTTTTCATGCTCCCGATGACGATCGGGAACCTGCTGCTCTTCCTGATATCCCTGGTGATCATGGCGTGGCTGTCGCTGCCGCTGACCCTGGTGGCCCTGGCGGTCGCGCCCGCCCTGTGGTTCATCGCGGGGCGCAGCCGCGTCCGGCTGCACCCGGCCACCTGGTACGCGCAGGCGCAGGCCGCCGCCGTGGCGGGTGTGGTCGACGGTGCCGTCAGCGGTGTGCGCGTGGTGAAGGGCTTCGGGCAGGAGGAGCAGGAGACGGGCAAGCTCCGCGAGGTCGGGCACCGGCTGTTCGCGGGCCGGCTGCGCACCATACGGCTGAACGCCAAGTACACCCCCGCCCTCCAGGCCGTGCCCGCGCTCGGCCAGGTGGCCATGCTGGGGCTCGGCGGCTGGCTCGCGGTTGGCGGCCACATCACGCTCGGCACGTTCGTCGCCTTCTCCTCCTATCTGGCCCAGCTCGTCGGCCCCGTCCGCATGCTCGCCGTGGTTCTCACGGTCGGCCAGCAGGCCCGCGCGGGCGCCGAGCGGGTCCTGGAACTGATCGACACCGAGCCTTCGCTGCGGGACGGGACCAAGGAGCTGCCCGCCGACGCCCCCGCGACGGTCGAGTTCGACGACGTCTCCTTCTCCTACGGTGACGGGCGGCCGGTCCTCGACGGGCTGTCCTTCGAGATCCGGCCCGGCGAGACCCTCGCGGTCGTCGGTTCCTCCGGGTCCGGCAAGTCGACCGTCTCCCTGCTGCTGCCGCGCTTCTACGACATCACGCACGGCGCCGTCCTCGTCGGCGGTCACGATGTGCGTGAGCTGGCCCAGAAGTCGCTGCGCGCCGCGATCGGGCTGGTCCCCGAGGACTCCTTCCTGTTCTCGGACACGGTCCGCAACAACATCGCCTACGGCCGTCCCGGGGCGAGCGACGAGCAGATCGAGCAGGCCGCCCGCGCGGCCCAGGCCGAACGGTTCATCGCCGAGCTGCCCGACGGATACGAAACCAAGGTCGGCGAGCACGGCCTCACCCTCTCCGGCGGCCAGCGCCAGCGGATCGCGCTGGCCCGCGCGATCCTCACCGACCCGCGTCTCCTCGTCCTGGACGACGCGACCTCGGCTGTGGACGCCCGGGTCGAGCACGAGATCCACGAGGCGCTCAAGCAGGTCATGGAGGGCCGTACGACGCTGCTGATCGCGCACCGGCGCTCCACCCTCAACCTCGCCGACCGCATCGCCGTCCTCGACGCCGGGCGCCTCGCCGACATCGGCACGCACGAGGAGCTCCAGGCGCGCAGCAAGCTGTACCGGCGGCTGCTGACCGACCCGGACGAGCTGGGCGGTGTCTCCCCGGGCCACGCCCTGCCCGCCGCTCCGAGGGAGGACACCAGCGTCCGGGAGGAGCTGGACGCCGAGTTCGACGCCGAGCGCGGGGTGACCCCGCATCTGTGGACCGGCGACCGGGAGCCCAAGGACCGGGCACTGTCCGGGTCCCCGGCGACACCCGAACTCCTCGCCCAGGTCGAGCGCCTTCCCGAGGCCACCGACACCCCCGGTGTCGACGAGGCGAGCGCGGTCCGGCCGGAGGAGTCGTACGGCCTCAGCCGGCTGCTGCGCGGATTCGGCCTGCCCCTGCTGGCCAGCCTGGGCCTGGTCGCGCTCGACGCGGGCATGGGCCTGCTGCTGCCGATCCTGATCCGGCACGGCATCGACAAGGGCGTCTCCCGGATGGCCCTCGGCGCGGTCTGGGCCGCGTCGCTGCTCGCGCTGCTCGCGGTCCTGGTGCAGTGGGCGGCGCAGTTCGGCGAGACGCATATGACCGGGAGGACCGGCGAGCGCGTCCTGTACGCGCTCCGGCTGAAGATCTTCGCGCAGCTCCAGCGGCTGGGGCTCGACTACTACGAGCGCGAGCTGACCGGCCGGATCATGACCCGGATGACGACCGATGTGGACGCGCTGTCGACATTCCTGCAGACGGGTCTGGTCACCGCGGTCGTCTCCGTCGTCAGCTTCTTCGGGATCATGGTTGCGCTGCTGGTGCTCGATGTGCAGCTGGCGCTGGTGGTCTTCGCCACGCTGCCGCCGCTGATCGTGGCGACCGTCTTCTTCCGCCGTGCGAGCGTGAAGGCGTACGAGCTGGCCCGTGAGCGTGTCTCGGGGGTCAACGCGGACCTCCAGGAGTCCGTTTCCGGGCTGCGGATCCTTCAGGCGTTCGGGCGTGAGAGGGAGGGCGGCCGGCGATTCGCCCAGGGCAGTGACGGCTACCGCCTGGCCCGTATACGCGGGCAGTGGCTGATATCCGTGTACTTCCCCTTCGTGCAGCTGCTGTCCTCGGTGGCGGCGGCGGCCGTGCTGATCGTGGGAGCGCACCGGGTGGACGCGGGGACGCTCACCACCGGCGCGCTGGTCGCCTATCTGCTGTACATCGACCTGTTCTTCGCGCCGGTCCAGCAGCTGTCGCAGGTCTTCGACGGATACCAGCAGGCCACGGTGTCGCTGGGCCGCATCCAGGAACTGCTCCAGGAGCCGACCACGACGAGGGCCGCCGACGAGCCGCAGGAAGTGGTGTCGCTGCGCGGTGACATCACGTTCGAGGACGTCGCCTTCGCCTACGGTGACGACGAGGAGGCGCTCAGCGGCGTCAGCCTCACCGTTCCCGCCGGGCAGACCGTCGCCTTCGTCGGAGAGACGGGTGCGGGAAAGTCGACCCTGGTGAAGCTCGTGGCCCGGTTCTACGACCCCACGCGCGGCCGGGTCCTCATCGACGGCACCGACCTGCGCTCGCTGGACCTGACCTCGTACCGGCACCGGCTCGGGGTCGTTCCCCAGGAGGCGTACCTGTTCCCGGGGACAGTCCGGGACGCCATCGCCTATGGGCGTCCGGACGCGACCGATGCCGAGGTGGAGGCCGCGGCCCGGGCGGTCGGCGCGCACGACATGATCGCCCGGCTTCCGGACGGCTATCTGCACGAGGTCGCCGAGCGTGGCCGGAATCTGTCCGCGGGACAGCGGCAGTTGATCGCCCTGGCCCGCGCGGAACTGGTCGACCCGGACATCCTGCTGCTGGACGAGGCCACCGCGGCGCTCGACCTGGCCACCGAGGCACAGGTCAACCGGGCGACGGACCGTCTGGCCGGGCGCCGCACCACACTTGTCGTCGCCCACCGGCTGACCACGGCCGCCCGCGCGGACCGCGTGGTGCTGATGGACCACGGCAGGGTCGCCGAGGAGGGCACCCACGAGGAGCTGCTTGCGCTCGGCGGCCGGTACGCACGGCTGTGGAGGACCTTCGTGGGCGAACCGGAGCCGGAGGAGCCCGTGGGCACCACGGCCTGACCGGCTCTGCTCGCACCGGTCGGCCCTACTCACGTCTGACCGAATCCGATCGCGAGAAAGCGGAAGGTGATTTTTCCATTCCGCTTTATGACTGTTTGTTATTGGGAAAAGTCACTGGATCGACCTAAAAGCGACTGGGCTTTGGCTTGATCGTATCGTTGCGGGGCAACCATCCGGGGTACGCCATGCGTCCGTACACCCGTACGCCCATCGTCGTGGGGAAGGACAACTGTGGACAGTGGTGCGATACGCCGGCGCCTGGCGCTCGGGCTGGCCGTGCTGACGGCGTCAGGGCTGATTGCCATCGCGAGCCCGGGAAGTGCGCAGGCGGACGACTTCTGTTCCGGACGCCAAGTGCGCACGCTCTCCTTCTCCACCGGCTCCGTGCGGGTCTACAAGCGCGACAGCTATGTGTGCGCGGTGACCGTCCCGAACAAGGTGTCCGGCAAACAGTCGATGTCCGTGAGCGTCCAGGCGCGCGGCAGCCGGCCCGCGGCCGACATCGGCCAGTACACGCAGTACGCGGGCCCCGTGGTCGTGCACGCCGGACACCGGTGCGTGTGGGTCCGGGGTTCCGTCGGCTCGGGCTCGGTCAGTTCGGGCTGGTTCCTGTGCTGACGGGCCCTGAGGGACTCGGGGGGACTTCTCAGCCAATTCACAGGTTTGCTCAACCTCACCTGGTGTCACGGAAATCGCTCGGCTAGGTTCCGGCGGACATCCGCGTTCACAGGGAGGGTGCATGCGCAAGGCGCTCACATGGCTGCTGGCGCTCACCGTGTTCATCGGCACGCTGGGCACGGCGGGGGCGGCCACCGCCGCCCAGCCGGAGGCCAGGAGAACCGCCGCCACCGCCACCGACATCAAGGACCGGCTGCTCGCGATACCGGGCATGAGCCTCATCGAGGAGAAGCCGTACGCCGGATACCGCTTCTTCGTACTGGACTTCACCCAGCCGGTAGACCACCGGCACCCGGACAAGGGCACGTTCCAGCAGCGGATCACCGTGCTGCACAAGGATGTCTCACGCCCCACGGTCTTCTACACCAGCGGGTACAACGTCTCCACGACCCCCGGCCGCAGCGAGCCCACCCGGATCGTGGACGGCAACCAGGTCTCCCTTGAGTACCGCTTCTTCACTCCCTCCCGTCCCGACCCCGCCGACTGGTCGAAGCTCGACATCTGGCAGGCGGCGAGCGACCAGCACCGCGTCTTCGAAGCGCTCAAGGCGGTCTACCCCCACCGGTGGATCGCGACCGGCGGCTCAAAGGGCGGCATGACGGCGACGTACTACAAGCGCTTCTACCCGCGCGACATGGACGGCGTCGTCGCGTACGTGGCGCCCGACGACGTGGTGAACGACCAGGACTCCGCGTACGACCGGTTCTTCACGACGGTCGGCACGAAGGAGTGCCGCGACCGGCTGGACGCGGTACAGCGCGAGGCGCTGGTGCGCCGGGACACGCTGGAGAAGAAGTACACGGCGTACGCGGCGGACAACCGCTACACCTTCACCACGGTCGGCAGCCTCGACCGGGCGTACGAGGCGGTCGTCCTCGATTACGTCTGGGGCTTCTGGCAGTACAGCAAGCTCTCGGACTGCGCCACGGTCCCCGCGGACGCGAAGAACGCCACGGACGACGAGATCTGGAACTCCGTCGACACCATCTCCGGCTTCTCCTTCTACACCGACCAGGGCCTCGAGCCGTACACGCCGTACTACTACCAGGCCGGAACGCAGCTGGGCGCGCCCACGATCCACTTCCCGTACATCGAGAAGAAGTACCTCCACTACGGCTACCAGCCGCCGCGGAACTTCGTGCCGCGCTCCATCCCGATGAGGTTCAGGCCCGGCGCGATGCGGGACGTGGACACCTGGGTCACGCACCACGCGCACCAGATGCTCTTCGTCTACGGCCAGAACGACCCCTGGGGCGCGGAGCGTTTCCGTGTCGGCGCAGGCACCCGTGACGCGTACGTGTTCACGGCCCCCGGCATGAACCACGGTGCCAACGTCGCGGGCCTGGTGCCCGGCGAGCAGGCGCTGGCCACGGCCCGCATCCTCGACTGGGCCGGCGTGGCGTCCCCGGCGGTCCGGTCGGACCCGTCGGCGGCCAGGCCCCTGGCGCGCTACGACGCGAGGCTGGACCGCACGGGCATGGAGCGCGAACCGGGCCTGAGGCCGTAACCCCCGTAACCACTACGGTGACTGACGTGCTGTGCCCTGCCGGTGTGACACCGGCAGGGCACAGCCGACCGGTCTGGCGCCGCCCAGGTCGACGTAGAGCGCCGTCGACGGCGGGCACTGCGAGCGGCGCGCCACCGCCGATGCCACCTTGTACTGCGGCGCGTGTCCGCCCTTGCCGTCGCAGGCCGTCTCCCGGACCTCGCCCTTGCCCGCGCCGTACACGCAGTCGCCGACGATCGTGTGCGGTCCGCCGCCGCCCCCGGGATCGCCGGGGTGCGGCGGCTCCAGGTTCCGCATGCACGCGTAGCCCTGCGGCACGGTGCGGTCGGCCTTGTCGTCCGGCGCGGGGTGCGACTCGCTGATGTGCAGGACGAAGTCCGTGGTCGCGGGACAGGGGGGACCGCTCGACGGATCGCCGTCGTGGCGCCCGATCACCCGGGCCGCCGCGTGTTCGCTCGTGCAGGGCACTTCGGTGAAGCTCGTCGTCCCGAAGGAACTGCACTCGTCGACGGCGAGGAACACGGCCCCGTACCCGTACGGCCGCGCGGACGAGGCCCCCGCGTTCGGCGAGTCCTTCACCGTCCGGGGCGACTGCTGGCATCCGGACAGCCCCGCCACCGCCAACGCGGCTGCCAGCAGCGCACCCGGCACCGCATGTGACACTCGCATCGCCATCCCCCCCACCCCACCGTCGTCCAGCGTGACTTACGGTCATGGGACACGCCAGGCATGTCGGGTGCTTTGCGACAATCAGGGGCGAGGTGTCCGGTGCGGGGCGTACTCCTAGTACGACAACCCGTATCCGACGGG
Source organism: Streptomyces sp. NPDC047022 (assembly GCF_040644155.1). Taxonomy (NCBI): domain Bacteria; kingdom Bacillati; phylum Actinomycetota; class Actinomycetes; order Kitasatosporales; family Streptomycetaceae; genus Streptomyces; species Streptomyces sp. NPDC047022. The sequence continues at coordinate 73,628 of NZ_JBEYVV010000021.1, forward strand.
GTACAGCACCTGCGCCGGCTCGTCCGCCCGCTGTACCGGCACCGGGAGTCGTCCTCGCGGCCTCACCCGCCCCGCGATCACCCGGGCCGCCGCGCGCAGTTCGGTGTCGGTCCAGGAGCAGGAGGCCAGGCAGGCCCGGACACCCTGGAGCCGGGCGACGTCGTAAGGGTTGCGGAGGGCGATCGCGATCACCGGCCGCCCGGTGTCGAGCAACCCCCGGACCAGGGTGAGCTGGGAGCTTGTCGCGCTCAGGTTGTAGGTGCCCACGACCACCGCGTCCGCGGCCCCCGCCGCCGCGACCGCGTGTTCGATCACGGCTGCTGTCGGCTCCGTGCCGGTGGGCAGCGAGTTCGCCGTGAAGCCGAGGCCGGTGAGGGCGTTCGCCAGCACGGTGGTGGGAGGGCCGTCGGTGCCGGACGGGGACTCCGGGTCCGCGCCGACCACGAGCAGCCGGGGGTGTGCCCGGCGTGAAAGCGGCAGCAGGCGGCCCTCGTTGACCAGCAGCGTGGTCGTGCGGTCCGCGATACGGTCCGCCGCGCGCAGATGCGCCGGAGTGCCGACGGTACGGTCGACGTCCGCGTCGCTGACGAACGGCTGCTCGAACAGCCCCAGTGCGGCCTTGAGGCGCAGGACGCGCAGGAGCGACTCGTCCAGCCGCGCCCCGGTCAGCTCGCCGCCGCGCACCGCCGCCAGGACCGCGTTCCACGCCACGTCCAGGGAAGGCGGGTTGAGCAGCTGGTCGACTCCCGCCTTCAGCGCGAGCACCGGCACACGCTCGTCGCCGTATTTCTGGCGCACACCAGCCATGGCGAGCGAGTCGGTGACCACGACCCCGTCGTATCCCAGCTCCTCGCGCAGGATCCCGGTGACGATCGGGTGCGAGAGCGTCGCGGGATCGCCGGAGCCGTCCAGCGCGGGGACCATGATGTGCGCGGTCATGATCGCGTCGATTCCGGCGCGGACCGCCGCCCGGAAGGGCACCGCGTCGAGCCTCTCCCACAGTTCGCGGCTGTGTGTGATGACCGGGAAGCCGAAGTGGCTGTCGACGGCCGTGTCACCGTGTCCCGGGAAGTGCTTGGCGGTCGCCGCGACCCCCGAGGACCGGTAGCCCAGCGCTTCCGCGGCCACGAGGGCCGCCACCGCGTCCGGGTCGGCGCCGAAGGACCGTACGCCGATCACCGGGTTGGCCGGGTCGACGTTGACATCGGCGTCAGGGGAGTAGTCCTGGCGGATGCCGAGGGCGCGCAGCTCGGCGCCCGAGATCCGGCCGAGGGTGAAGGCGTCGGCGCGGGAGCCGCCCGCGCCGATGGCCATCGCGCCGGGGAACAGGGTGGCGGGCCGGCCCACGCGGGTGACCGCTCCGTGTTCCTGGTCCGTCGCGATGAGCACGGGCAGTCCGCGGGGCCCTGCCAGAGACGCCTTCTGGATTCCGTTCGAAAGGTCCGCGATCTGGTGCGGAGTACGGGTGTTGTGCGCCCAGGTGAAGTAGATGATGCCGCCGACGCGGTACTTCGCGATCAGCTCGGCGGCCGTCCGCACGCCGATCTCGCTGAGATTGGCGTCGATGTCGCCCTGATCGGGGTCGGTGGCCGAGTGGCCGTAGACCCGCGTCACGAAGAGCTGGCCGACCTTCTCCTCCATCGTCATACGGGAGATGAGGGCCCTGAGCCCCGCGTCGGAGGACACGGCGGCGTGGCCGGTGCCCGGGCCGAGGGCGAGAGCGGCGGTCAGGCCCGCCCCGGTGGTGAGGGCCGCGCGTCTGGAGGGGGCCGGGGGGTTTCCGGTGCCGGAGTCGTGCACATGCGCTCCTTGCGGAGGAGAACGCTGAAGGAAGCTTCCAAGGGATCACCAGTATCCGGAAGATCACTGTCAGTCAAGGTGCGGCACGGTGCGGCAACCGGTTGGGGGGCCGCCATCGGCGCTGCAGGAGGGGGCGCGCCGACGACGGCGTGCTGCCGGCCGCGTGCGGCGGAGGAGGGTGATCAGCGATCGCAGCCAGTGGCGAGGGCCGACGCCGCACCGCGGAGACTCATCCGACAGCTCGCGCGTTGGACGAAGCGGACCCGGGCGGGGTTCCCGGGCCGGCTTCGGTTTCCCGAAGTCGGTGCGTGCGTGGCATGCGTGGCGTGTGCGCCGCCGCCCTGGGCCAGTGCTCCCGCAGGGTGCGCACGGCTTCCGCGATCGCCGGACGGCGTGCGGCGCCCTCGCGCCACAGCGCGTACAGCCGTCGTACGGGCATCGGGTCGAGGGCGACCTCGACGACCCCCGGCGGCAGCGGGCCGCGGCCCAGGCGCGGGATGAGCGCGACACCGAGCCCCGCGGCGACCAGGGCGACAAGTGTCGGGTTCTCGTCGGCCTGATGCACAACCTCGGGCTCGTGCCCGGCCGCACGCAGGGTCCGCAGCAGCCAGTCGTGGCAGACCCGGCCAGGCGGCTGGCAGATCCACCGCTCACCGCCCAGCTCCTCACGCCGCACGGCCTTACGCCCGGCGAACGCATGCCCCTCGGGCACGAGCAGATCGCACAGGTCGTCCCCGATCACGGCCTGCTCCACCCCCGCGGGCGCGGGCAGCGGGGCGATGTCCCAGTCGTGCGCGACCGCGAGATCCACGGCGCCCTTCGCGACCAGGTCCACGGACAGATGCGGGTCGAACTCGGTGAGCCGCGCGTCCAGGGACGGATGCCGCGCCGCCAGGTCGGCGAGCACGCCGGGCAGCAGCCCACGGGCGGCCGACGGGAACGCCGCCACGGCCAGCCGCCCGGTCGGCACACCCCGGCGCTCCTCCAGCTCGGTCTCCGCCCGCTCCACGATCGCCAGCAACTCCCTTGCGGTCACCACAAGTTGCATCGCCTCCTCGGTGAGGCGCACGCCGCGCCCCTCCCGTTCGAGCAGGACGGTCCTGGTCTCCCGCTCCAGTTTGGCGATCTGCTGGGACACGGCGGAGGGTGTGTAGCCGAGCGCGGTGGCAGCGGCGCCGACCGTGCCGTGGACGGAGACGGCGTGCAGTGCGCGCAGGCGCTGAAGGTCCAGCATGGGGGGCACCTCGATTCCGCATGACTTAGCGATGCTTCATCCAACCATGCAGCAATCATCGCTGGTGCTTCACGGTTCCGGGCCGTGATCATCGACGTATGCGACCCGCACACATTTCCCTCGCCGTCCTCGTAGCCGCCGTCTGGGGCGTCAACTTCACGGTCATCGAACTGGGGCTCGGTCACTTCCCGCCGCTGCTGTTCTCGGCCCTGCGCTTCCTGGCCGCGGCCGTCCCCGCGGTCTTCTTCGTGGGCCCGCCCGGGGTGAAATGGAGGTGGATCGCCGCGGTCGGACTGGTCCTCGGCGTCGCCAAGTTCGGCCTGCTCTTCATCGGAATGAACGCGGGGATGCCCGCCGGACTGTCGTCCCTGGTGCTGCAGATCCAGGCCGTCTTCACGGCGCTCGTCGCCTTCGTGGTCCTCGGCGAACGGCCCACGCGCACACGGCTGCTGGGCATGGCGGTGGCCCTCGGCGGCGTGGCGCTCGCGGCCGTGGACGAGGGCGCCTCCGGACCGCTCGGCGCGTTCGCCCTGGTCATCGTGGCGGCGGCCTGCTGGGGCCTGTCCAACGTACTGACCCGCAAGGCGTCACCGCCGAACGCGCTGAACTTCATGGTGTGGGTCAGCACGGTCCCGGTGCTGCCGCTGCTCGGCCTGTCCCTCCTGACGGAGGGCCCCTCCCGCGACCTGGCCGCCCTGCGTGCCCTCGACTGGCAGGGCGCGGGCATCGTCCTTTATGTCGCCTGGGTCACCACGGTCTTCGGCTTCGGTGCCTGGGGCTGGTTGCTGCGCCGTCACCCCGCCTCCACGGTCGCGCCGTTCTCCCTCCTGGTCCCGGTCTTCGGCATGTCGTCCGCGGCCCTGTTCCTGGGCGAGCCGGTGAGCCCGATGCGCTGGGGCGCGGCGGCACTGCTGGTGGGCGGGGTGGCGCTGACGTCCTTGGCACCGGCGAGGACGCGGGCGCTGGAGACGCGGCCGGAGAGGACGCGCACGGTGGACCGGTCGGCGGAGATGCCCGGAGACGCCGCGGCGCGGGAACCGGTCACCGAGCCCGCCTGATCCGCCGCCCGTTCAGGTGATGATGTCCACGGCGACGGCAGCTGCTCCTGCCGCCCCGGATGCGAACACGCATCCCCGGGCGATGAGGAGGGCTGCCCGGACCGGTCGCGGCGTCTGGGGGTCGGCGCGGCGGAACCCCCGTCCGTAGGAGACCGCGACAAGGGCGACTGCCACCATCCACCCCCCGGCCAGGCACAGGCACAGCCAGCCGAGGGCGTAGTTCGCCCGCGCGGTGTAGTACGTGCCCGCACCGGCCCGGGTCACGGGTATCCGCGCACCGAGCTTGTGGCTGTCGGCCTCGTCCCGAAGCGTGGCCTTGTCGTCCGTCGTCCTCCCGTCAGCCGACCGGAAGGTGCCGTTCCAGACCGTGTGCACCGCTTGGCTGTCCCGCCCGGTGCCGTGGAACCGTTCGGCGTAGAACACTTGGAACGTGCCCTGGGTCCCGGCCAGCCGGGCGGCGTAGGCGAAGTCTCGCCCCCCTGCGATCAGGGGCAGCACACCGATGATCAGCATCAGCACGCCGACGAAGCGGACTTTGAACTGCGGGCGGGCCGTCTTCGCCCACTCGGTACCCCGTCGTGCCCGGGCGGCGTTCTCGCGAGTGTGCCGGAGCCCCACGTCCGATCCCCTTTCACCATGGTCGATATGGCCTGAACACAGGCCGTCCTTACGCGGGTTGTCCGCTGGAGCTCTCCTGGAGCCGACGCCGGGCGTCCTGCTTCGCCGGGGTATTCGCGGACCGTGAACGCGGCAACGAGCCGGCCGACGGCCTGTGCCGCGAGCACGGGGAGGACGGGGGCAGCGATCAGGATGAGGATCCGGCCCCCGGCAGTCAGCCCCGGGGCGCGGCGGGACTGGTCGCGTCGGCCCGCGCGGGCCTCATCGGGTGTGGGAGGCTTCAGGAGCCTCTTGCGATGGTCGCGGCGCTGCGTCACCCGTCCCCAGGGCAAGGCCACGCAGGACGCGGCGACTTGGGCGCAGTCCCATGCCGTCCGGACCGGCGACGGCAGGTCACCGCGGGGTTCTCCGAGGTAGAGGTCGAGCGCTGCGCAGCAGACGAACGCCATGACCGCGAATCAGAGCGGGGCGCCGAGAACGCGGCGCGTCCGGTAACGCGCCCCGCGCTCGTACCAGGTGGTGCCGAGCCCCGGCAGCTTCGGGATCTCGACGGGTTCCTCGGGTGTGGTGACGTCACCGGGTCGGGCCCTTGACTTCACGCTCACGACGGGTGCTCTTCCACCCAGCGCCGGGCGCCTACCTCTTCGGGGTACTCGCGGACGGTCAGCCAGGCGGCGACCCAGCCGACGAGCCACGCGAAGCACATGGGCAGCACAGGGGCCGCGATGAGTACAGGGATGAGCCCCGCCCGCGACAGCCCCGGAGCCCGGGCGCTGCGGACGCGCTTGTCCGCGAGAGCCTCGGCGGGGGTGGGTGGCGACAGCATGGTCTTGCGGTGGTCCTTGCGTTGCTTCAGCCACCCCCAGACCACGGCGGCACAGGACGCGACCGCCTGTGTGACGTTCCACGCGGTACGCACGGCCGGCGGGAAGCTGCCGGTGAACCCCTGGTACACGCCGAACGCGAAGGCGCCGCAGACGGCCGTCACGGTGAGCAGGAAGACAGCCGTCCGGACACGGCGCAGCCAGTAGCGCGTGCCGCGCTCGTACCAGGTGGTGCCGAGCCTCGGCAGCTTCGGGACCTCGACGGGTCTTCCCAAGCCGCGAGCCTCAGAAGATGCTCGTGACACCGTGCCAGGCGTCCTTTCCCCATTGCTTGACATCGTTCCCGTATCGCTTGAAGTCGCCCCAGGTCTCGGAGCCGACATCGTGGGCACCGTGCAGAACGCCGCCGACCACGCCGTGGTCGTGAATGTCCTCGGCCCAGTGTTCGTGGAACGCGTGATCGAGCACATTGGTCGCGGTGATCACCACGACGCCGCCGACCCCGGCCGCGGCAACCGCGCCCAGTTCGGGCAGGGCCGCGACCACCCCCGCACCGACAGCCAACCCACCGAGGGCGGCACCGCCGTCCACGACGATGGAGTGCTGCCACGACCACCCGTCGGCCAGGGCCCTGACCGGCGTCGCCTCGGCGTAGTCGAGAAGCCGTGAACTCCGGGGCTCAGGCTCCGGCGGGCGGCTCGCGACCGGAGGTGTGGGCCCCTGCCCCTCGGAACCGTCCGAGTACTCGAGCAGGTGTGAACGTATCGGCACCCCCACTGCCGATCCCCCTTCATCGTGCGCGGATCGCTGCGGCCCCATCACGGTACTGAGCGGCGCATGGACCGAATCCGGCTATGTCCGCCCTTCGAAGCGTGTGCATGCGCAACGCATACGACTACTTGGCCAGAGCCTGACTGTCTCCTGGGCATGTGCTGAATCAAACGGCCTTAGGGGTTGGCTGTCTGACGGCCCGGCGGCCGGTCATGCCGTTCGACCGCGCCGGAGCGGAGGCGGGGCACGCGCGTCAACACCGGGCCCGAACTCCTGCTGCTCGAGCCCGCGTTCGAGGAGTGGGGTGCCTCCCACGCGCCGAGGCGGGCCTTCTTCACAGCCCCTCGACCTCTTCGGCGGTCGGGAAGGATTCCTGGGCTCCGGACCGGGTGACCGCCGCCGCGCCCACCCGCACCGCGTACGCCGCCGCCTCGGGCAGCGACGCGCCCGCGCCGAGCCGCCAGGCCAGCGCCGCCGTGAAGGCGTCACCCGCGCCAGTCGTGTCCACCGCGTCCACCTTCACGGACGGGACCCGGGAGACGGCGTCCTTGGTCGCCGCCAGCGCGCCCTGGGCGCCGAGCGTCACCACGACCGAGCGGGGGCCGAGGGCGAGCAGCGCCCGCGCCCGGTCCTCCGGCGGCCCGGCCGGCGCACCGCCCGCGATGACGCGCGCCTCGTGCTCATTGACGATCAACGGGTCGCACGCCGCCAGCAGTTCGGCGGGCAGGAGCCGCGGCGGCGACGGGTTCAGCACGAAACGGGTGCCGGACGGCAGGCTCCGCACCAGCTCCACGACCGTCTCCAGCGGGATCTCCAGCTGTGCCGAGACCACGCGGGAGGCCCGCAGCAGACCGTCGGCGACCCGGACATCCTCCGGAGTGAGCCTCCCGTTGGCCCCTGGCGAGACGACGATGCTGTTGTCGCCCGACGGATCCACCGTGATCAGCGCGACCCCGGTCGGTGCCCCGCCGACCAGAACCCCCGCCGTGTCGACCCCGGCCTCGCGCTGCGACTCGAGCAGCAGTCGGCCGTGCGCGTCGTCGCCGACGCGCGCCAGCAGCGCCGTACGGGCGCCGAGCCTGGCCGCCGCGACCGCCTGGTTGGCCCCCTTGCCGCCGGGGTGCACGACCAGGTCGGAGCCGAGCACGGTCTCGCCCGCCACGGGGCGCCGCTCGACACCGATCACCAGATCGGCGTTGGCGGAGCCCACCACCAGCAGGTCGTAGTCGTACATGAACTGTCTCCCAACGGATTCCCCGGAGCCTCGCGGACCTTCGCGGAGGCGAGCCCGGTGCCTTCGACGCGATCCGGTCCAGCCGCGTCGGCCGGTGCGCCACCGAGGCGTACAGCGTGCCCGCCTTGACCGCGCCCAGCCCGTCGGGCTCGCCGTCGAAGCAGGCGACCTGCGACGGAGACCGGGGACGAGACGAAGAGGCGGTCCGAGAGGGTCCTTCAAGGATCCCCCCAAGCCGCCGACCCCCGGCGTCGATCCCCGCTCCCGGGCGCCCCGTCCGCGGGCCCCGTGGCGAGGGCGGCCACCCGCTTGACGCCGACCAGGACCCGGTAGCGCTCCCGCGCCGCGAACCGCGCGTCCTCCCAGACCGCCGGCCGTCCCACCTCCGCACACAGGTGCAGCACCCGTCCTACGCCCACCCGGACCCCGACATGGGCGCCGAAGGCGTCGTCGGCTGAGTTGAACAGCAAGAGGTCGAGCGGCAGGGCGGCGGTCACCCGGACCCGGACCGTGGCCCGTGTGTCGGCCCACAGATCGCTGGAGCGCAGCGCGGGCGGGGCCAGGCCGAAGTGCCGCAGCACCTCGTAGGCGAACAGTTGGCAGTTCGCGCCGGCCGAGAGACCGGGGCGGGCGGTCACCGCGGCCGAGCCCGGAAAACGGGAGCCCGCGTAGGGAACGCTCCAGAAGGCGGACGGCAGACGTCGCAGCAGCGGGTCCATCACGCCATCATCCAGCGCCGTAGCCGCACCGGGTGTCAGTGGTCTTCGATAGCGTCGGATCATGACCCAGGAGACGAGTCGGGCAGAGCAGCCGGGTGCCGGGGAGCGGCGCCTGGCCGTACTGGAGGGCGTGCTCGAACGGATCACCTACGCCAACGAGGAGAACGGATACACGGTCGCCCGCGTCGACACCGGCCGCGGCGCAGGCGATCTGCTGACCGTCGTCGGCGCGCTCCTCGGTGCCCAGGTGGGGGAGTCGCTGAGAATGGAGGGGCGCTGGGGCTCCCATCCCCAGTACGGCAAGCAGTTCACCGTGGAGAACTACACGACGGTCCTGCCGGCCACCGTCCAGGGCATCCGCCGCTATCTCGGCTCCGGCCTGGTCAAGGGCATCGGCCCGGTCTTCGCCGACCGCATCACCCAGCACTTCGGGATCGACACCCTCCAGATCATCGAGGAGGAGCCCAAGCGGCTGATCGAGGTCCCCGGCCTCGGCCCGAAGCGGACAAAGAAGATCGCCGACGCCTGGGAGGAACAGAAGGCGATCAAGGAGGTCATGCTCTTCCTCCAGACCGTCGAGGTCTCCACGTCCATCGCCGTGCGCATCTACAAGAAGTACGGCGACGCCTCGATCTCCGTGGTCAAGAACCAGCCCTACCGCCTCGCCGCCGACGTCTGGGGCATCGGCTTCCTCACTGCCGACCGGATCGCCCAGTCCGTCGGCATTCCGCACGACAGCCCGGAGCGCGTCAAGGCCGGGCTCCAGTACGCGCTGTCGCAGTCCGCCGACCAGGGCCACTGCTATCTGCCCGAGGAGCGGCTCATCGCGGACGCGGTCAAGCTCCTCCAGGTCGACACCGGACTCGTCATCGAGTGCCTGGCCGAGCTGGCCGCGCCCCAGGAGGACGACTCGGATCCGGGTGTCGTACGGGAGAAGGTCCCCGGGCCGGACGGCGGCGACCCCGTCACCGCCGTCTACCTCGTCCCGTTCCACCGCGCCGAACTGTCCCTCTCCGCCCAGCTGCTGCGGCTGCTGCGCACCGAAGAGGACCGGATGCCCGGCTTCCGGGACGTGGCCTGGGGCAAGGCACTGGGCTGGCTCAAGGGGCGTACGGGAGTCGAGCTGGCGCCCGAGCAGGAGGAGGCCGTACGGCTGGCGCTGACCAAGAAGGTCGCCGTCCTGACCGGAGGGCCCGGCTGCGGCAAGTCCTTCACCGTGCGGTCCATCGTCGAGCTCGCCCGGGCCAAGCGGGCCAAGGTGGTCCTCGCCGCGCCCACCGGGCGGGCCGCCAAACGCCTGTCCGAGCTGACGGGCGCCGAGGCGTCGACCGTTCACCGGCTGCTGGAGCTGAAGCCCGGCGGCGACGCGGCGTACGACCGGGACCGCCCGCTCGACGCGGACCTGGTCGTGGTGGACGAGGCGTCCATGCTCGACCTGCTGCTCGCCAACAAGCTGGTGAAGGCCGTGCCCCCGGGCGCCCATCTCCTCTTCGTCGGCGATGTCGACCAGTTGCCCAGTGTCGGCGCGGGCGAGGTTCTGCGTGACCTGCTGGCGGATGGGGGTCCGATCCCCGCCGTGCGCCTGACCCGTGTCTTCCGCCAGGCCCAGCAGTCCGGCGTCGTCACCAACGCGCACCGCATCAACTCCGGACAGCACCCGCTCACCGACGGTCTGAAGGACTTCTTCCTGTTCGTGGAGGACGACACGGAGGAGGCCGGCCGGCTCACCGTGGACGTGGCGGCGCGGCGTATCCCGGCCCGGTTCGGTCTGGACCCGCGCCGGGACGTGCAGGTGCTCGCGCCGATGCACCGGGGACCCGCCGGCGCGGGCACGCTCAACGGACTGCTCCAGCAGGCGATCACCCCCGCCCGTCCCGACCTGCCCGAGAAGAGGTTCGGCGGGCGTGTCTTCCGTGTGGGCGACAAGGTCACCCAGATTCGCAACAATTACGAGAAGGGGGAGAACGGTGTCTTCAACGGCACCGTGGGCGTGGTCACCTCGCTCGACCCGGTCGACCAGCGCCTGACGGTGCTGACGGACGAGGACGAGGAGGTGGCGTACGAGTTCGACGAGCTGGACGAGCTGGCGCACGCGTACGCGGTGACCATTCACCGCTCGCAGGGCAGTGAATATCCGGCGGTGGTGATTCCGGTCACCACCGGTGCGTGGATGATGCTCCAGCGCAACCTGCTCTACACGGCGGTCACCCGTGCGAAGAAACTGGTCGTCCTCGTGGGGTCACGCAAAGCGATCGGGCAGGCGGTGCGCACCATGTCGGCGGGTCGGCGCTGCACGGCCCTGGACTTCAGGCTGGCGCCGAAGTCCCTGGTGGACTGAGCCCGGCCTTCCCCGGGAGCCGGAGTTCGTTCTCTCCTCGCCCCGTTCTCCTGACGGCCCGGCTCCACGCCCACAGGCGGTGCGTGCCGAAGGCATGCACAACGCCCGGTGTTGCGCTCCGACCGGCTCTGCGGGCTCCTCGGACGAGGGATCGAAAAAAATGATCGATCAAATGAGTCGCGAAGGTCACAGAGCACTTCCGGAAGTGATCGAACGGGGGCAGGATGAGCAGGTTGACGGCACTCAGTGCCGCCGATGAGCCCAATGGTCGACCCCGAGTGCACTCTCCTGCGCCAAATGGGGGATGGTAGAGACAGTCAGGGCACCTCGAAGATGAGGCACTACGTCGGTGAGGGAAGACGTGAGCGACAACTCTGTAGTACTGCGGTACGACGGCGGCGAATACACCTACCCGGTGGTCGACAGCACCGTCGGTGACAAGGGCTTCGACATCGGGAAGCTCCGCGCCCAGACCGGTCTGGTCACCCTGGACAGCGGTTACGGCAACACCGCCGCCTATAAATCCGCCGTCACCTACCTCGATGGCGAGGAGGGCATCCTCCGCTACCGCGGCTACCCGATCGAGCAGCTGGCCGAGCGCTCCACCTTCCTGGAGGTGGCCTACCTGCTGATCAACGGTGAGCTGCCGACCGTCGACGAGCTCTCCGCGTTCAAGAACGACATCACGCAGCACACGCTGCTGCACGAAGACGTCAAGAATTTCTACAAGGGCTTCCCGCGCGACGCGCACCCGATGGCGATGCTGTCCTCGGTGGTCTCCGCGCTGTCCACCTTCTACCAGGACAGCCACAACCCCTTCGACGAGAAGCAGCGCAGCCTCTCCACCATCCGGCTGCTCGCCAAGCTCCCGACGATCGCGGCGTACGCGTACAAGAAGTCGATCGGTCACCCCTTCGTCTACCCGCGCAACGACCTCAGCTACGTCGAGAACTTCCTGCGCATGACGTTCTCCGTCCCGGCACAGGACTACGACCTGGACCCGGTCGTCGTCTCCGCGCTGGACAAGCTGCTGATCCTGCACGCGGACCACGAGCAGAACTGCTCGACCTCCACCGTCCGCCTGGTGGGCTCGTCGCAGGCGAACATGTTCGCCTCGATCTCGGCCGGCATCAACGCCCTGTGGGGCCCGCTGCACGGCGGCGCCAACCAGTCCGTCCTGGAGATGCTCGAAGGCATCCGTGACTCCGGCAACGACGTCGACACCTTCATCCGCAAGGTGAAGAACAAGGAGGACGGCGTCCGCCTGATGGGCTTCGGCCACCGGGTCTACAAGAACTTCGACCCGCGCGCCAAGATCATCAAGGCCGCCGCGCACGATGTCCTCTCCGCGCTGGGCAAGGAGGACGAGCTCCTCGACATCGCCCTCAAGCTGGAGGAGCACGCGCTGTCCGACGACTACTTCGTCGAGCGCAAGCTCTACCCGAACGTGGACTTCTACACCGGTCTGATCTACCGCGCGATGGGCTTCCCGACCGAGATGTTCACGGTCCTGTTCGCCCTCGGCCGTCTGCCGGGCTGGATCGCCCAGTGGCACGAGATGATCAAGGAGCCGGGCTCCCGCATCGGCCGCCCGCGCCAGATCTACACGGGTGTGGTGGAGCGCGACTTCGTTCCGGTCGAGGAGCGCTGAACACTTCTGCGTATGTGAGGCGTGCGTCGCCGTAGGGCGGCGCACGCCTGATGCGCTGCTCGCGTCGTACGAGACATGGCGTAGGAAAAACGGAAGGCGCCCCGACGGCGGTCCCCCCACGGGCCGACGACCGGGGCGCCTTCCCATGTCCCGGTGCGGATTCCCCCCACGGGATCCGGCCGGGCGTCTGCGGGACAGCGCCTGAATCGCTGCGAGCAAAACGAGCGAAACCAACAAGAAGTGCAGGACGTGCAGGACGAGCAGAACTCGTTGTACCGCTGACGTGCTGTGCCGTGCTGGTGCGTACTGCGGTGCGGTCTGCCGGGACCCGTACGGACGGGAGGGCCGCTCAAAGCTCCCCGGTGTACGTGCCCCGGCAACGCAGTTCCCAGGAACGTCCCCCAAGACATCCCCAAGATGTCAGTCACGCCCCCCAAGACGCTTCTGACATCGCCAACTTAGACTCACGAACCCTTCCGCTGGTTACGTTCACATCAATGTGATCTGCGTCTCTTGCATATGTCCTGAAGTTACGCAAGAGCCCCGAAACATTAGTCGAGGATCCAGCGTAAGGAAGATGCGCGAGCCTTGTGAAGAGCTTATGTGAGGCACGCGTTGGACTCTAGAGGGACTCCCGGTCCCGCGTCAGGAGAATCTCCGGAGTCGCAGGCTGTTCGTCACCACGAACACCGAGGAGAACGCCATCGCCGCCCCCGCGATCATCGGGTTGAGAAGGCCGGCGGCGGCCAGTGGCAGCGCGGCCACGTTGTACCCGAAGGCCCACACCAGGTTTCCCTTGATCGTGGCGAGCGTCCGCCGCGACAGCCGGATCGCGTCGGCGGCCACCCGGAGGTCCCCGCGCACCAGCGTCAGATCGCTCGCCTCGATGGCCGCGTCCGTCCCGGTGCCCATCGCCAGGCCGAGATCGGCGGTGGCGAGCGCGGCGGCGTCGTTGACACCGTCACCGACCATGGCGACCGTGCGCCCCTCGCCCTGGAGCCGCCTGACGACTTCGGCCTTCTCCTCGGGCAGTACCCCGGCGATCACATCGGCGGCGTCGATGCCGACCGCGCGGGCCACCGACTCGGCGACGGCCCGGTTGTCCCCGGTCAGCAGGACCGGCCGCAGGCCCAGCGCGCGCAGGTCCCGTACCGCCTCGGCGCTGGTCTCCCTGACCGCGTCGGCGACCGTGATGACTCCGAGCGGCGCGCCGTCACGGGTGACCACGACGGCCGTGCGGCCCTCCGCCTCGGCGCGGGTCTTCGCCCGGTCCAGTGCCTCGGGCAGAGCGCCCGGGAACCGGCCCACCGTGACCTCGTGCCCCTCCACGCGGCCGCGCACGCCCACCCCCGGGACGTTCTCGAAGCGCTCCGGTGCGGGGAGGTCGCCCGTGCACTCCTGGGCGCCTTCCGCGACCGCCCGGGCGATCGGGTGCTCGGAGGCGTGTTCCAGGGCGCCTGCGAGCCGCAGGGCCTCCTTCTCGTCGGCCTCCTCGGCGACGAGGACCTCCTGCAGCGCCATACGGCCGGTGGTGACGGTGCCGGTCTTGTCCAGGACCACGGTGTCGACCCGCCGGGTGGACTCCAGCACCTCGGGACCCTTGATGAGGATGCCGAGCTGGGCGCCCCGCCCCGTTCCCACCATCAGGGCGGTCGGCGTGGCCAGGCCCAGCGCGCACGGGCAGGCGATGATCAGCACAGCGACGGCCGCCGTGAAAGCGGCGGCCGTGTCACCGGTGACACCGATCCACGCCGCGAACGTACCCGCGGCGATCAGCAGCACGACGGGCACGAAGATCCCCGCGACGCGATCGGCGAGGCGCTGCACCTCGGCCTTGCCGTTCTGCGCGTCCTCGACGAGCCGCGCCATCCTCGCCAGCTGGGTGTCCGCCCCGACACGGGTCGCCTCGACCACCAGCCGGCCCCCGGCGTTCACCGTCGCGCCGGTCACGGGGTCGCCCACGGACACGTCGACCGGTACCGACTCGCCGGTCAGCATGGACGCGTCCACCGCCGAGACGCCCTCGATGACGGTGCCGTCCGTGGCGATCTTCTCGCCCGGCCGTACGACGAACCGGTCGCCGACGGCCAGCAGGGCGACAGGCACACGTACCTCGCGCCCCTCCCTCAGGACCGCCACGTCCCTCGCGCCCAGTTCGAGCAGCGCCTTCAGGGCCGCGCCAGCGCGCCGCTTGGAGCGCGCCTCCAGGTACCGGCCGAGCAGGATGAACGCGACGACCCCGGCCGCCACTTCGAGGTAGATGGCCGACGACCCGCCGGTGCGGGAGACGGTGAGGTCGAAGCCGTGGCGCATACCGGGCATGCCCGCGTCGCCCCAGAACAGTGCCCACAGGGACCAGCCGAAGGCGGCGAGCGTGCCGCCCGAGACCAGCGTGTCCATGGTCGCCGCGCCGTGCCGCGCGTTCGTGAAGGCCGCCTTGTGGAAGGGCAGCCCGCCCCAGACGACGACCGGCGACGCCAGCGTCAGCGAGAGCCACTGCCAGTTGTCGAACTGCAGCGCCGGCACCATCGCGAGCACTACGACGGGAAGGGCGAGCAGCGCGGAGACGGTCAGGCGCCGGCGAAGGGCGGCCGACTCGGGGTCCTCCGGGCCCTCCGCGTCCTCCTGGGCTTCGACGCCTTGAGCGGGCCGCACGGGTTGCGTGAGTGGCGCGGTCCCGGATCGCGGTGGTGGCGGCTGCGCGGATCGCGGCGGTGGCGGCTGCGTGGCCGTGTAGCCGGTCTTCACCACCGTGGCGATCAGATCGGCGACCTCCGTCCCGGGGCCGTAGGAGACCTTCGCCTTCTCCGTCGCGAAGTTCACCGTGGCGGTGACGCCGTCCATCCGGTTGAGCTTCTTCTCGACCCGGGCGGCGCAGGAGGCGCAGGTCATGCCGCCGATCGCGAGTTCGATCTCGGAGGGCGTGACCTCTTCTATCGCGGTGGGTGCTGTGGTGCTGGTCATGTCCGGACTCCAGACAACGGACCGGACCGTGCGGAGCCAGTATCAGCTGGTCGGCACGGCCGGGTGTGGGGAGCAGATGCTGGCGGTTCAGGCCCTGCCGACGAGCTCGAAGCCGGCCTCGTCGACCGCGGCGCGCACGGCCTCGTCGTCGAGGGGCGCGGCTGAGACCACCGTGACCTCGCCGGTGGACGCGACGGCAGTGACCGAGCTGACGCCGGGGAGCTCGGAGATCTCGCCGGAGACGGAGCCTTCACAGTGCCCGCAGCTCATTCCGCTCACCTTGTAGACGGCGGTCACGGAGCCGGGGGCGTCGATCTGCGCGGTCATGTCGGTACTCCTCGGGGGCGTATGGGGCTTACGTTTATCGACACTATACCCCTAGGGGGTATTCCCCAAAGGTAATGGGGAGCCGAACTGGAGTGTCGTGCGGGGTCGCCTGGGCTCATGGCGTTCGATGTGGCTCGTACGGTTGACGGGGGTGCTGCGGCAGATGGGGCTCGTACGGGTTGATGGGGGTGCTGCGGCAGACGGTGGCGCGAGGGCACCTGGCCCGTACTCGGCCGAGGGGCCGGAGGGGGCGTTTCAGCGGGAGCCGTCGTCCAGGGCCGGTCTGAGGTAGCGGTACATGGCCGTCTTGAGCTCGGTGATGTAAGCCTCCCGTTCGGCGCCCTCGTGCGACATGACCAGATCGAGTCCGGCCTTGAACAGGGCCAGCAGCATGTTCGCCGTGCGGCTGCGCTCGTCGGGTGCGGCGCCGGGCAGATATCCGGCGATCATCGCCTCGATGCGGGTGAGTGAGGCGTCGTGCACGGCGTTGTGCTCCTGGGCGATCGATCCGGGGGTGTCGGGGCCGTGGAGCAGCACGCCGAAGGCGGGGTTCTCGACGTTGAACGCGATCAACGGGTCGAGCGCCGCGTCCAGCATCTCCTTCAGCGGGAGTCCGATGTGGTCGTCGGCGAGTGCCCGCTCCGACGACTCCTGCCACTGCTGGAGCAGCTGGTCGCCGAGGCTGACGGCGATCGCTTCCTTGTTCGGGAAGAACTGGTAGAGCGTGCCCGGTGAGACGCCGGCCTCGCGCGCGATCGCGTTCGTGCTCGCGGCGGTGTAGCCGGCGCGGCAGAAGACGGCGGCCGCGGCCTGGAGGAGCTGTGCGATGCGGCGCTCACCGCGGGCCTGCCGACGGCGTGGCCTGGCCTCGGGCTCGTCCGGCAGGTCCTGCCGCTCGTGCAGGTCTTGCCGCTCCTGTTGCTCCTGCTGCTCGGCCGGCTCCCTGGCCGGCCCCTCGGTGTGCTGACTTCTGGGCACGCGTTGTCCCCAACTCTCGGAACGCGATTGACAAACGCGAGCGGTCACTCACATTCTTGTGAAACGCGAGCGCCTACTCGTGTTTTCCATTCTATGGGCAATGGACGACCCATGCTGCCTGCACGGATGTACGGGATGCGGGGTCACGTTGAAGGGGACACCGCATCATGACCGAAGTCAACGGCGTTGCCGGTGGGACCGGCGGCGCGGGGGGAGCGCCGGGCCCCGGCCGGGAATCCGGGCGTCCGGGGGCGGTACGGTCCCGGCCCGGCGGGTGGACCCGGTTCGTGACGGCCCGCCCGCGGCTGTCGCTGCTCGTCACACTGCTGCTCGCGGCGCTCGCGGTCGTCGCGGGAAGCGGGGTCGCCGACCGGCTGGGCAGCGGCGGCTGGCAGGACCCGACGGCCGAGTCCACCTACGCGACCAAGGCGCTCGAGCGGGAGTTCCCCACCTCGCAGCCCAATCTGCTGCTCCTTCTGGACTCGGGGCACAAGTCCGTGGACGATCCGGCGGTCGCCGCGGAGGCGAAGCGCCTGACCGCACGGCTCGCCACCGAACGGGGCGTCACCGGCATCGGCTCCTACTGGCTGTCGGGCGCGCCCTCGCTACGGGCGAAGGACGGACACGAGGCGCTGATAGCGGCGCACATCACGGGCGAGGAGAAGTCCGCCAACGACACGCTGGACCGCATAGCGCCCCACTACCGGGGTGTGCGCGGGCCGGTCACGGTCAAGCTCGGCGGCCCGGTCGCCGTGCGCTCCGAGATGGAGACGACCATCCGTGAGGACCTGACCCGGGCCGAGATCATCGCCCTGCCGATCACCCTGGTACTGCTGGTGATGGTGTTCGGCAGCGCCGTCGCGGCTCTGCTGCCGCTCGGTATCGGCATCGTCGCCATCGTGGGCACCAATGCGGTGCTGCGCGGGATCACCGAGTTCACGGACGTCTCCGTCTTCGCGCTGAACCTCACCACGGCGCTGGGCCTCGGCCTCGCCATCGACTACGCGCTGTTCATCGTCCGCCGGTTCCGTGAAGAACTCGCCGGGGGCAAGGACCCGTTGGACGCCATCGCCATCACCCTGCGCACAGCGGGCCGCACCGTCCTGTTCTCGGCGCTCACGGTCGCCGTCTCCCTCGCCGCGATGCTGGTCTTCCCCCAGTACTTCCTGCGTTCGTTCGCCTACGCGGGCATCGCGGTGGTGCTGCTGGCCGCGAGCGCCGCGCT
This sequence comes from Streptomyces sp. NPDC047022, assembly GCF_040644155.1. NCBI lineage: Bacteria > Bacillati > Actinomycetota > Actinomycetes > Kitasatosporales > Streptomycetaceae > Streptomyces > Streptomyces sp. NPDC047022. The sequence continues at coordinate 91,369 of NZ_JBEYVV010000021.1, forward strand.
GGTCCTGCTCCCGGCGACCCTGGCGCTGCTGGGCCACCGGGTGAACGCGCTGGATCTGCGGCGGCTGCTGCGGCGCGGACCCCAGCGGGAGTCCGGGCCGGGAACGGGCTGGAGCAGGACGGCGACCCTGGTGATGCGGCGCGCGCCCCTGTTCGCCGTGGCCACCACGGTCGGCCTCGTGGTCCTCGGACTGCCCTTCCTGGGCGTGAAGTTCGGCACTGCGGACGACCGTCAGCTGCCGGCGGGCGCCGAGTCCCATGTGGTGCAGCAGCACATGCGGGACGGGTTCCCGGGAAGCCCGGGCGGCGGCCTGGAGGTGCTGGCCGAGGGCGGCGCGACCCCCGCGCAGTACGCCGCCTACAAGGACCGGATCGCCCGGCTCCCCGAGGTGCTGCGGGTGGACGGGCCTCTCGTCCAGGGCAAGGAGGCGTACTTCACGGTGCAGCCGAAGGGTGAGGCCGTGGACCCGGACGCCCAGCGGCTGGTCGGCGATCTGCGCGCCCTCCCCGCTCCGTTCGAGGCCTCGGTGACGGGTACGGCCGCGGTACTGGTTGACTCCAAGCACGCGATAGCCGACCGGCTGCCCTGGGCCGCGGGTTTCATCGCCGTGGTCACCCTGATTCTGGTCTTCTTGCTGACCGGCAGTGTGCTCATCCCCGTCCAGGCGGTGCTGCTGAACGCGCTGAGCCTGACGGCGATGTTCGGCGCCGTGGTCTGGGTCTTCCAGGACGGCCATCTGTCGGGTCTGCTCGGGTTCACCAGCCCTGGGTCGATCGAGACGAACCTGCCGGTCCTGATGTTCTGCGTGGCCTTCGGGCTCTCCATGGACTACGGCGTGTTCCTGCTGTCGCGCATCAAGGAGGAGTACGACCACACCGGCGACCACCGTGAGGCGGTGCGCTTCGGACTGCAGCGAACCGGCGGGCTGATCACCGCGGCGGCGGTCATCCTGGCGGTGGTGATGGTCGCGATCGGCACCTCGCGGGTGACCAACACCAAGATGCTGGGCCTGGGTATCGCGCTGGCAGTACTGATGGACGCGATGGTCGTCCGCAGCCTGCTGGTTCCGGCGGTGATGCGGCTGACGGGCCGGGCCACCTGGTGGGCACCCGCACCGCTGCGGAAGTTCCATGAGCGGTTCGGGCTGCGCGAGGAGGAACCGGCCGCGGCCGTCGAGTCGAAGGACGAGGCCGTGGACCAGGACCAGGACCGCGATGAGGACCAGGGCAGGGACCGGGACAAGGCCGGGGCGCGCGGGTAGCGGCTGTTCCGCGGTGTGTGAGCCCCCGGACCCGGGGCCTTCCTGGAGTGCCGCACAACGACCGAGTGGCCCGCTTCCCTGGGCGAGGCGGGCCACTCGGCGGGCAAGGCGGTCAGGGCTGCGCACGGCCCCGGTTGCCGGGGCGGGACGCCACCCAGGCCCGGACCGTGTCGGCGTACCAGTAGGGCTTTCCGCCCTCCACATGGTCCGGCGGCGGGAGCAGCCCGTGCTTGCGATAGGACCTCACGGTGTCCGGCTGCACCTGGATGTGCGCGGCGATCTCCTTGTACGACCAGAGGCGGCTTGCGGTCATCAGTAGTACCTCCCCGCGCGCGTCGCGGCGGCGGCCGGGGGAGCCGTCGGGGGAGCCGGACGCTGCGCTGGCGATCACGAACCCTGCGCTCCATCAACGACGGGGCATCCGAAGGGGACAGGGCCTGTTGACCGGGTGTGACAGAAGACCCGCGTACACAAGACATGTGTGACACAAGAGAGTTCTTTGTGACACGAGTGATGAATTCGGCCTCGAGGGCGATGTCACTTCCCAGGTGACCGTCTTTGACGGTTCTCGCCGGAGACAGAACGGCCCGGGGTGGCACCCACTCGAGTGGGTGGACGGCTGGTGATCGGGGGTCGTCATGGTTCCGATTCTGCACGACCCGTGCGGGAGACCTCGTAGTCGGTCCCGTGT
>NZ_JBEYVV010000021.1:93329-122258 GCF_040644155.1 Streptomyces sp. NPDC047022
GTTGGACACCTCCTCGTCCGGCTTGGTGAAGTGCACCAGGCGGTTGTCGGGGGCGCGGCCGGACAGCCGGTGGACCCACTCGAGTGGGTGCCACCCCGGGCCGCGAACCGAAGGGGAGGCGCGGGGCAGGGCAGGGGTGCCGGACGAACGCAGCGCCCGGCACCCGATGCGTCAGCGCTGCGACGTGGCCCGGCCGCGCCGGTACAGCACAAGCCCGCCGGCCAGCATCGCGACGCTGACCGCCGAGGCCGCGAGCACACCCTCGCTGCCGGTCTCGGCCAGCGCGGGCGGCGCCGTGTGGGGCGTGCCCGCCTGGTGCACGGTTCCGCCGCTCGTCGGGTGCGAGGTGGTCGGGGTGCTGGGCGTTGCCGGGGTGCTGGGCGTTGCCGGGGTGCTGGGCGTTGACGGGGTGCTGGGCGTTGACGGGGTGCTGGGCGTTCCCGGGGTGTCGGGGGTCCCCGGAGTGTCAGGGGTGCCAGGCGTGTCGGGAGGGCACGGAGTGTCAGCGGTGCCAGGCGTGTCGGGGGTCCCCGGGTTGTCAGGGGTGCCGGCACCGGTGGTGCCAGGGGGTGTCCGCAGGGCCGCGCCGTTGGCGCAGGCGTTGCCGGACGCCGGGTTCAAGGCGCCGAGCACGTTGATCGTGTTGCCGCAGAGGTTGATCGGGACGTCCAGGGGGACCTGGATGGTGTTGCCGGAGGCGACGCCCGGCGATCCGGCCGCGGAACCGTCGGCGTTCGAGTCCGCGAACACCGGGCTGCCGCACAGGGACAGGATGCCCGTCGCGGCGGCTGCCGCGACCATTCCCCTGCTCAGGGTCTGTCGCAATCTAGTTGTCTTCCTGCTGGTAGAGGTAGGAGAAGGGGGAAGGCCGGCCCCGGAACCGTGGAGTGCAGTCCAAGGCCGGCCCTGACACGGCCGAACGGCCGATGAACGATGCATCAGCCGCGGTGACCGTGATGTCAGCCGTTCGCGCAGGTGTTCCCGAAGGCCGGGTTCAAGAGGCCGACCACGCTGACCGTGTTGCCGCACGCGTTGATGGGCACGTGCACGGGAACCTGGATGAGATTCCCGGAAAGGACGCCGGGGGAGTTGAGCGCCGAGCCCTCGGCACCCGAGTCGGCCATGGCCGGGGCGGCCATTCCCAGGGTCATGATGGCGCCGGCGACAACCGCGGCGCTCTTCTTGTGCTTCACGTAAGTTTCCCTTCTGTGCGGTCGTGCCCCTGTGACGGCAGAAGCCGAGCGAGCGCGGCGTGATCAGCTCGCCGCACGACCTGCACACTGTGAAACGAGGAATGGGCGGCCGAAGCAACTCCGGTAATCGATATGCCGCGTATTTCACCCGAATGCCACCCCTGAATTCATAAGGAAAGCGCACAGGAGCATCGGTGCGGGTGACGGTTCGAACGGCCGCGAGGGCGGCCCGCGGTGCCTCGTCCGAGGCGCCTCAGCCGCCATCCCGGCGGCGAAATGTGCGGCGCTCATCGGCGCGGGCCGGGGCCCTCCTGACGACGCGACACCACGGTCCCCGCCCCCGCCCCATTGCCGGGCGCGGCGCCGCGGTGCCGCGGCGCCGACCGGACTTCAGTCATGCGCCCTAGGACAGGACGTCCTTGCGCGCGAAGCCGCGGAAGGCCAGGGCGAACAGCACGAGTGCGTACGTCGTGGAAATCGCCGTGCCCTGGATCATGCCGGCCCACTCCGGGTGGGGCTGTACGGCGTCGGCCCAGGCGAATTGCCAGTGCGCCGGGAAGAACGCGCGCCATTGACCGAGGGCGGTGACCGCGTCCAGCACATTCCCCACGATGGTGAGGCCGACCGCACCGCCCACGGCACCGAGCGGTGCGTCCGTCTTCGTCGACAGCCAGAACGCCAGCCCCGCGGTGACCAGTTGGGACACAAAGATGTACGCCACGACGACCGCGAGCCGCTGGGCGGCCGTGGCCGCCGGGAGGGAACCGCCGGTCGGTATCTGCAGTGGTCCCCAGCCGTAGGCCGCCGTGCCGACCGCGAGCGCGACGACCGGCAGCAGCACCATGGCCGCCAGGCTCATCCCGAGTCCCACCATGAGCTTGGACCACAGCAGACGGGCGCGGGGAACGGGCGCCGCCAGCAGATAGCGCAGCGAGGACCAGTTCGCCTCGGAGGCGACGGTGTCACCGCAGAACAGGGCCACCGGGATGACCAGCAGGAAGCCGGCGGAGACAAAGAGGTTCACCGCGGCGAAGTTGGCGCCCGAGGCGGTCGCCGTGTCCATCAGGGTGACCCGGCCGCTTCGGTCGCCCGGATTCCCGCCGATGGCGAAGGCGATGAGCAGGACGAACGGGAGCAGGGTCAGGATCGCGCCCATGACGAGCGTACGGCGCCGCTTCAACTGCCGGACGAACTCGACGCGCAGCGGCAGTGTCCGCAGGGGCCGGTACCCGTCCGCCGTCTCCGCCCGATCGGCGAGCGCGCTCATGCGGAATCTCCGATCAGCGTGAGGAATGCGTCTTCGAGACGCCGGTGTGGGCCGAGCGACGCGACCGGAACGTCCAGCCGTACGAGTTCGACCAGAAGGCGGGCCGCGGCAGCGGACCCGGACGCCACGGCCGGCTCCGCGGTGCTCCCGGGAGACGCCGGGGACGTTGCCGGTTCCGCAGCCGGTGCCAGGCGCACGAGGAGCCCGCCCTCCGTCCGTACCGCCGAAGCGACCGAGGGCAGCGCGGCCACCTTCTCCACCAGCGGGTCGGCGATGTCGGTCGCCAGCCCGACGAGCAGAGTGTCACCGGAACCCACGATCTCGTCCACGGGGCCCGCCTGCACCAGTCGCCCGCGGTCCATGACCACCAGATGGGTGCACGACTGCTCGACCTCGGCCAGCAGATGGCTGGAGACGATCACCGTGCGGCCCGCCGCCGCGTACCGGATCATGACCTCGCGCATCTCCCGGATCTGCGGCGGGTCGAGCCCGTTGGTCGGCTCGTCGAGGATCAGCAGGTCCGGAAGGCCGAGCATCGCCTGGGCGATGGCGAGGCGCTGGCGCATGCCCTGTGAGTACGTGCGCACCGCGCGGGCCAGCGCGTCGCCCAGTCCGGCGATCTCCAGCGCCTCGTCCAGATGGGCGTCCTCGGGCGGGCGTCCCGTCGCCTGCCAGTACAGCTCCAGGTTCTCCAGGCCGGACAGGTGCGGCAGGAAACCCGCGCCCTCCACGAAGGCCCCGACCCGGGACAGCACGGGGGCACCCGGGCGGACCGCATGGCCGAAGACCCGGATCTCGCCGTCGTCCGGCTTGATCAGGCCCATCAGCATGCGCAGCGTCGTCGTCTTGCCCGCGCCGTTCGGCCCGAGCAGGCCCAGCACCTGGCCCCGCTCCACACGGAAGGACAGCTCACGCACCGCGTAGCGGTCCGCCGACTTCGCGTACCGCTTGCTCAGGTCCGTGATCTGCAAGGGCACCGCGGCCAGCGCCGGATCGGGCGCCGGTGCCGTCGTACGGCGGCGGCCCGTCGCCAGCAGGGCCAGGGCGAGCAGCGCTCCGGCCAGGGGAAGCCACCACACCCAGGAGGGAAGCGGGGCCGCCGCGGTCGTCACACCCCGCGCGGTCGGTACCTCGAGGGCGCTCTTCAGGGACACCGTGTAGGTGGCGGGCGCCGCCGGGGAGGCGTAGCCGAGGTCCGTCGAGGCGAGGACCAGACGGAGCCGGTGGCCCTTCTGCACCTCGTGGTCGATGGCGGGGAGGGTCAGCGCGACGTCCTTGCCCTCGCCCTTGGTCCCCGTCACCCGGACGGGCGCGACCAGTTGGGACGGCAGCACCGGCCGGGTGCCGCGGGGGCCGACGTCGTACACCTTTCCGAAGAGAACCGTGTCGTCGCTGGTGGAGTTCACATGGACCGTCACCGTCGGGGAGCCGGTGATCCACACGTTGCCGGGCAAGGGCCGCGAGTCGAAGTGCGCGTACTGGCCCGGGAAGTCCAGCGACACCCCGATGCCCAGTGACGACAGCTGGGACAGGCCGCCCGCGCCGCCGAGGCCGGGCAGCGCGGAGACCGCGGGCGGGTTCGCGCCCGCCGGGTTCGCGAAACGCTGTTTCGGACCGCTGAGCGCCACCCTTCGCGGCCCGCTCTCCAAGCCGGGGTACACGTTGCCGCTCGCGCCCCGCAGGAGGGCCGTGCCGTTGGTGGAGTCGATGCCCCCGGTGCGGGAGATCCGGAAGGCGGGACCGGTGCCGACCTCCTTCTCGTCCTTGAGATAGTGGTCGAACCACGCCGTGACACGGGCCTGGACGCGGTCCGTCTCCAAGTCCCCGCCGTCGTGCCCGCCCGCGATCCAGTCGACGTCCACGGGCGCGCCGCCCACTCTGATCGCCCTGGCCGCCTCGTCCGCCTGGCCGAGCGGGAAGAGCGAATCCGACTGCCCCTGCACAAGAAGCGTGGGCACCTTGATGTCCTTGCCGACGGCGGACGGTGAGCGCTCCTCGAGCAGGGCGCGCGCCCGTGCGTCCGGCTGCCCGGACTCGGCGACCCGGTTGTACATCTGGCACAGCTCGGGGGTGAACCGCTCGCAGCCCCCGCCGGAGTTGATGAAGACGCCGGCCCACAGCTTCTTGAACACGTCGTCCGGGAACAGGGCGTCCGCCAGGTTCCAGTACGTGATCGCGGGGGCGATCGCGTCCACCCGGTGGTCGTACCCGGCGGCCAGCAGCGCGATCGCCCCGCCGTACGAGGCGCCCGCGACGCCCACGCGCGGGTCGCCGGGACGGTCGAGCTCGACCTCGGGGCGCTTCGCCAGCCAGTCGATCAGCTTCGAGACATCGGTGACCTCGCCCTTGGGGTCGTTCAGCCCGATCTTCCCCGTGGACCTGCCGAAGCCGCGCGCCGACCAGGTCAGCACCGCGTACCCGTCGCGTGCGAGGTCCTCGGCCTGGCCCTTGACTTCGTCCTTGCTGCCGCCGAAGCCGTGCGCCAGCAGGACGGCCGGGCGGCGGCCACCGGATGCGGAGGTGAAGTACGACGTGTCGATCCGCACCCCGCCGCCCATGTCCATGACCCTGTCGGTGCGGCGCACGGCCGGCGCGTCGTCCGAGGCGACGGCCGTCCATGTCCCGACACCGGCCAGTGCGAGGACGACCGCGGCCACGGCGGCCACGGCCCCTCGGCGCAGCCCCCGGACTGCGGGCAGTCGAAGATCCATGGCTCAACGGTAAAGGCCGCCACCGACAACCGGAGCAGCCGCCCGGCTGAACTCCGGCACCTCCCAGGGGTGTACGGGACCGACGCGCCGTACCGCAGGCGTGGTACGAACGCCCGTGCGGATTCGCCGGCCACGACATCCGCCGAGGCGGCCCCCATAAGACGCCCGCCCGCCGGTCGCGCCGGACCGCGGAGCGGGCCGCAGGGCATCCGGGCACCGGCCGACGCCGGGAACGGCCTCGCCCTCGCCGCCCGTCGGGGTGCGGGCGGCGAGGGCGAGGGGATCTGAGCGGTGGCGGCGTGGAGTTCGGGGTGCGGGCTCAGGCCTGCGCGTCCTCCGGGATCGACACCAGCCAGCGGGTGTCGCGGCGCGGACGGAGGTAGAGGAGCCAGTACAGCGTGGCGACGGCCATGATGCCGCCCGTCCACAGCAGATAGCTCGTGTCCTGCTGGGCGAGGACGTAGCCGAGGACCACGATCAGCAGGCCGGGCACCGTGGGCCACAGCGGCATCCGCCACGCCGGGGTCGTCGCGTGCCGGCCGCGCCGGGCCAGCAGGGCTGCCACCGCGACCAGCAGGTACATGCCCGTCACCGAGACACCCGTGACGCCGTACAGCGTGTCCAGGTTGACGAAGCACAGCAGCGCGCCGGGGACGCCGACCAGCAGGGTGGCGACCCACGGGGAACCGAAACGGCCCAGCCTGGACAGGGCGTTGTTCACCGGCTCGGGCCACGCCTTGTCGCGGGCCGAGGCGAAGAGCACACGGGAGTTCTGGATCACCATGACGATGCCCGCGTTGATGATCGCGAGGGCCACGCAGAGGCTGACGAAGGTGCCGACGGCCGAGTCGGACCAGGCGGTGACCATGCTGCTGATGTCGCCGCCGGTCAGTGCCTTGAGGTCGGGGGCGCCCATCGTGATCGCGACGACCGGGACCAGGATGACGACCGAGGATATGGCGAGGGTGGCGAGGACCGTGCGGGCCACGTTGCGGCGCGGGTGCTCCAGTTCCTCGGAGAGGTAGACGGCGGTCGAGAAGCCCTGGGTGACGAAGAGGGCGATGGCGAGCCCGGAGACCACCATCATGGCCGTCACGGTGTCCGCGTGGCCGCCGGAGCCGGCCACCTGCATCGAGACGAGGCTGCCGGCGCCGCGCTGGCCGTGGGAGAAGCCGAGGACCGCGACGACCCCCGCCGCCACGACCTCCAGGACCAGGAAGATGCCGGTGATCCATGCGTTGGCCCGCAGATCGAGCAGGCCGGCGAGGGTGGAGAGGAGCATGACCCCGGCGCCCGTCATCGCCGGGTCCAGGTGCACGACCGGCGCGAGGTAGTCCGCCGTGCCCATCGCGATCACCGGCGGGACGATCATGACGACCAGCAGCGACAGGACGAACACCAGCCAGCCCGCAAGCCGCCCGGCCAGTGTCGAGACCATGGCGTACTCGCCGCCGGCGCTGGGGATCAGCGTGCCGAGCTCCGAGTAGCAGAACGCCACGGCGATGCACAGAAGCGAGCCGATGGCGATCGTCAGGGCGGTGGCGGTGCCCAGGGAGCCGAACAGATCGGGGACGACGACGAAGAGCGTGGAAGCGGGCGTCACGCACGACAGCGTGAGCAGGGTGCCGCCGACGACTCCGATGGAACGCTTGAGCTTCTGGGGACTGTCCGAGATCTCGATGACGGCGTTCTCGACAGGACGGAGCGTGTCGGTCATGCGGCGGTTCCGATCGACTTGTGTGGCAGATGTACGGTCGGGAGCGCTATCGCCTCCGGCGGCTCTTGTCGTACGTCACTTCGTCCGCTCCCGGCGCTGATGGAACCCCGACGAAAACCAATACGTCAATGGGTGTTTTCCTGCGGAATCCGCAGCCGTAAGACGATCCACTGCGTATTAGCGTTGCGTTAAGGCCGGTGGGCGGGCGGCTTTCGAGAGTGCGGGAACCGTACCCTCCGCGCCGAAATTCGCCGAATTCCGTCCGGACTCCGGACACCGCCCGCGCGTCGCTCACCCGATTCCCGCTCGACGCGGTGTCAGGGGGCCGCGCTACAGTCGGCTGCCACAACAGAATCACAGCAGTGGGGTGGGGACAGATGAGACTGCGGTACACCGCGGCCTGGGTGGGGGTCACGACGGCTGCGCTGATGGCGACGTCCGCATGCGGCGCCGACGGCGCGAGAACGGCCGCGAAGGCCGCCGACAGCGCCGACATGATCATGGCCGCGCTGACGCGGGCGACCGACCGGACCGAGAACGTGGGGTCCGCCCAGGTCAAGACGGTGACCGAGATGCCGGCCACCGGCCCGGTCGCCATGGACGGCACCTACTCCTGGGGCCATGGCTTGGCCTTCGACGCCATGATGGACACCAAGGCCGTTCACATGGAGCAGCTGCACGCCGCCCCCACGACCCGCACGGTGTTCGTGGACGGCGCGTACTACTACGACATCGACCCGCAGCGCTCCGGCCCGCTCAAGGGCAAGGAGTGGATGAAGATCCAGGCGTCGGCGATATTCGGCGACAAGGGCGCCCAGGCGATCCAGGGGAGCTCCGACGCGGGCAGCCCCGCCGCTGCCATGAGGGGCCTGAAGTACGCCAAGAACGTCGACGACCTCGGCAGCGAGACCGTCGACGGACAGAGCACGACCCACTACCGGGCCGTGATCGACAAGGAGGGCATGGGCAAGTACAAGGACGCCTACGCCGACCAGAGCAACCTCTTCGGCTCGATGACCGGCGGCAGCGACTCGATCACCATGGACGTCTGGGTCGGCGCCAAGGATCTCCCGGTCCGGTTGAAGGAGCGGTTCGGCAGCATGACGGTGACGATGGACTTCGAGAAGTTCGGCGCCACGGCCGCGATCAAGGCCCCGCCCGCCTCGCAGACCGGCGACGTCACCGAGGAGATCAAGAAGAGGCGCGCCGCGCAGCAGTCCGGCTGAGCAGCGCATGACGGTGCCCCCGCCCCTGCCGGGTCGGGGGCACCGTGCATCGGCTCAGTGGTTGCGCGGGAACCCGAGGTCGACGCCCGCCGGGGCCTCGGACGGGTCGGGCCAGCGGGTGGTGACGACCTTGCCGCGGGTGTAGAAGTGCGTGCCGTCGTTGCCGTAGATGTGGTGGTCGCCGAAGAGCGAGTCCTTCCAGCCGCCGAAGGAGTGGTAGCCCACAGGCACCGGGATCGGCACGTTGACGCCGACCATGCCCGCCTCGATCTCCAGCTGGAAGCGGCGGGCCGCGCCGCCGTCCCGCGTGAAGATCGCGGTGCCGTTGCCGAACGGCGACGCGTTGATGAGGGCCACGCCCTCCTCGTACGTCTCCGCGCGCAGCACGCACAGCACCGGTCCGAAGATCTCGTCCTGGTACGCCTTCGCCGAGGTCGGCACCTTGTCGAGCAGGGAGATGCCGATCCAGTGGCCGTCCTCGTGGCCCGCGACGGTGTATCCGGTGCCGTCCAGGACCACCTCGGAGCCTTCCGCCGCCGCGCCCGTCACATAGGAGGCCACCTTGTCGCGGTGCGCCTTGGTGATCAGCGGTCCCATCTCCGAGGACGGGTCGCCGCCGGGCCCGATCTTGATCTTCTCGGCGCGCTCGCGGATCTTCTCCACCAGCTCGTCGCCGATGGCGCCGACGGCGACGACGGCCGAGATGGCCATGCAGCGCTCACCCGCCGAGCCGTACGCCGCCGAGACCGCCGCGTCGGCGGCCGCGTCCAGGTCGGCGTCCGGCAGGACCAGCATGTGGTTCTTCGCGCCGCCCAGGGCCTGGACGCGCTTGCCGTTCGCGGAGGCGGTGGTGTGGATGTAGCGGGCGATCGGGGTGGAGCCGACGAAGGACACCGCCTTGACGTCCGGGTGTTCGAGGAGCCGGTCCACGGCCACCTTGTCGCCGTGGACGACGTTGAAGACGCCGTCCGGCAGGCCCGCCTCCGCCAGCAGCTCCGCGAGGCGCATGGGCGCCGACGGGTCCTTCTCGGAGGGCTTCAGCACGAAGGTGTTGCCGCACGCGATGGCGATCGGGAACATCCACATCGGGACCATCGCCGGGAAGTTGAACGGCGTGATGCCCGCGACGACGCCCAGCGGCTGCCGGATCGCGGCCACGTCCACCCGGCTCGCCACCTGCGTGGACAGCTCGCCCTTCAGCTGGACGCTGATACCGCAGGCCAGGTCGACGATCTCCAGGCCGCGCGCCACCTCGCCGAGCGCGTCGCTGTGCACCTTGCCGTGCTCGGCGGTGATCAGTTCGGCGATCTCGTCGCGGTGCCCGTCGAGCAGCGCCCGGAACTTGAAGAGGATCGAGGTGCGCTGGGCGAGTGAGGACCGGCCCCACGTCCCGTACGCGTCCCTGGCCGCGGCGACGGCCGCGTCCACCTCGTCCACGCTCGCGAAGGCGACCTTCGTGGTGACAGCGCCGGTCGCCGGGTCCGTCACCGGCCCGTACGTGCCCGACGCGCCTTCGACGGTCTTGCCGCCGATCCAGTGGTTGACGATCTTCGTCATGCCCAAGTACTCCTTCACAGATGGCGGCGTCGGGTCGGGACGTGCCGGTCGTTCTCCTCGCGCGCCTCGACCGCCGACGGCCCGGTCGCGGTCTCGGCCACAGGTCCATCACACCAGGCATGCGCCTTGGGCGGGCCCGACACAGTGTCTGCGGTTTCGGGCTCCACGTAGACACATGTGGGGTCTCCGCGCGCGCACCGGCGGGGGTGAGGGCGGCAGCCATGACCCCGGTGGCGTACACCGGCGCGTTCGGCGCGCCGAGCGACCGCTTTGTCCGGACGGGCCGCGGTGCGGTGCCGCGGTGCCGCAGTGGCGCGATGCCGTCGCCGCGGCACCGCCGCGGTGGTCCTCGGCGGGTACCTCCGGCGCGGGGCCGTGGCGGGCGGGGAGTCGGCGCTCGCACTTCGCTCCTGCCAGGGCGAAGCGGCCTCCCGCGCCGGAGGCGATCTGGACCCGGACACACCGGGAACGCGTACACGAAGCCGGAAGCCCCCGAGAACTCCTCGGCGGGCTCCGCGCCGAGGTCGCCGCCGGGCAGGTCCTCCTCGCCCCGGCTGCCCACAGGTGTAGCGGGGCCGGAGGAACCGTGTCAATGTTTTGTCCGGACATTCGGACGGCTCAGGGGTCGCGGGATCTCGTCCGGAGGCGTCGAGGAGAGTCGAGCGGTGCCGAACTCGTAAAGCACAGTGACTTCAGAGATCACTCCAAAGGAGGCGCAACCCGGGTGGGCGCCCCGCAGTTGACTCTGCGTCGGGCATTCCGCCCGGCTGTTGTGACGATCCCAAGGAGTATCTCTCCATGTCGCGTATCGCGAAGAGCCTGGCCCTGACCACCGTTGCCGCTGCGGCTGTGGCGGGCGCCGCCGGCGTCGCCGCCGCCGACAGCGGCGCCAACGGTGCCGCCGACAACTCTCCGGGTGTCCTGTCGGGCAACGTCGTGCAGGCCCCGATCCACGTCCCGGTCAACGTCTGCGGGAACACCGTCAGCGTCATCGGCCTGCTGAACCCCGCGGCGGCCAACTCCTGCGTCAACGGCTGACGCCCTCGCCGACACTTTGCCGGCCGCTCTCCTCCCGGAGGCGGCCGGTTGGCATGTCGGTGCTCCGGTCGCGGGCCAGGGCCGGACCGGGCGTACCCCGACCGGGTGTACCCCGAACGGGCGGAGCGGCTCGCGAAGCGTTCGAACGGTGTCCCACCAGGGAAGACGCGCGCGACGGCGGAGCGCCGCGGCTACGGAGGGCGTTCGCCCGGTTGCAGGACGCTTTGTCCCCTTTCACGGTGAACGCAAGCACGAATGGCTCACTACGAAGGGAACCCCCATGCGTGATCTGCCTGTGCGGCGCCTTGCCTCCTGCGCTCTCTGCGCCACGCTCGTGCTCGGCACAGCCGGGCCCGCCGTCGCCGCCGACCGGCCGTCCGGGGGCCGGACTCAAGTGACGGCGTCCGTCCTCGGCGCCGACGAGCTCACGGAGCGGGTTCAGGGCCTGGCCGACGCCGGCGGTGTCGTACCCCCGGTCACCGAACTGCTCAGCGCCGTGCTCAAGGCACACAACGGCCAGTTGCCCGCGGACCAGGCCGCCAAGCTGGGCAAGGCCGTGAAGGACGCCATCGCCAAGGCGTCCGCGGACGTGCCCTCGCCCACGCTCTCGCCCCTGCAGGAGAACGCGCTCGCCGCCCTCCAGAGGGCGGTCGACAGGCTGATCGCGACGGTCACCTCGGGTGACTCCAGGCGGGTCCTGCCGGCAGCAGCGAACGTCCTGGCCTCCCTCGTCAAGGTCGTCATCTCCGGCATGGCCGGCGGCGGGACGACCAGCCTCCCGCCCATGCCCATGCCCCCGCTGCCGATGCCGACCATCACGGGGATTCCGTCGGGCGAGACGACCTGACGCCTCCACGGCACCCGGAACCCCGCACAGCGGCAGGAATCCTCCGCATGCGGGGTTTCCGCGGGTCCGGGGGCTCGTTAGCCAGGGCGTATCCACACCCTCCGGCGACATGAGTCGCCGAAGAAAGGAAGACGATGAAGTCCCTCAAGGCCGCCGCTGTCGTCGTCGGTTCCCTGGCCGTCGCCGGTGTCTCCGCCCCCGCCTTCGCCGTCGACGCCGCCGGTGCCACCCCCACCAGCCTGGGCGGCGCCCTGGAGAGCGTCACCAGCCAGAAGTCGTTCGACGTGAGCCCCTTCTCGCATCAGTCCGACAGCCTGGACACCGAGAACAAGGGGTCGGTGCTCAACACCGTGAAGGGCACGACGAACGACCTCAACGGAGCGCAAAGCCCCCTACGGCTGCTCGGCGGGCTTCCCCTCCAGGGCCGCTGACAGCACCTGCGGCCATGCCGCTCCACTTCCACGGCGCTCCACCGGGCCCGCCGCGCGGAGACACGACGATGCCCGGGGCCGCACGATGCGTGCGGCCCCGGGCATCGTCGCGAACCGACGGCCGGCATGTGTCCTGTGCAGGGGGTTCGGATATAAGGGGATTCGGACCCGCCGCTCCGAACCCCGGACGGCACCGACCACGGAGACAACCGGGATGCGACTGCGCTGCGCCGTGCTCGACGACTTCCAGGACGCCGCGAGGCAGTCCGCCGACTGGGCGCCCGTCGAAGACCGGGTGGAGGTCGTCACATTTCGCGAGCACATCGCGGACGAGGATGAACTCGCCCGTCTGCTCGCAGAGTTCGACATCATTGTCACCCTGCGCGAACGCGTCCCGTTCCCGGCCTCCCTGCTGGACCGACTGCCTCGTCTGAAGCTGCTCATCGCCTCGGGCATGCGCAATTCCGTCATCGACTACGAGGCTGCCGAGCGGTCCGGTGTGACCGTGTGCGGCACCGCCAGCTCCTCCACCCCGCCGGTGGAACTGACCTGGGCGCTGCTGCTCGGGCTGGCCCGCAACCTGGTGACCGAGAACAACGCGCTGCGCGAGGGCGGCCCCTGGCAGTCCACCGTCGGCGTCGACCTGCACGGCCGGGTGCTGGGCCTGCTCGGGCTCGGCAAGATCGGCGGCCGGGTCGCCCGCGTCGGCCAGGCGTTCGGGATGCGCGTCAGCGCCTGGAGCCAGAACCTCACCAGGGAGCGCGCCGACGAGGTGGGTGTGGAACTCGCGGCTTCCAAGGAGGAGTTGCTGCGCAACAGCGATTTCGTCTCGATCCACCTCGCGCTCAGCGACCGCACCCGCGGGCTGCTCGGCGCGGACGAACTCGCCCTGCTCAAGCCGACCGCGTATCTGATCAACACCTCGCGCTCGGCCGTCATCGACCAGGACGCGCTGCTCGCCGCCCTGCGTGAGGGCCGGATCGCGGGCGCGGGTGTGGACGTCTTCGACGTCGAGCCGGGGCCCTCAGGCCACCCGGTGCGCACCGCTCCTCGGCTGCTGGCCACCCCGCACCTCGGCTATGTCTCGACGGCCAACTACGCGACGTACTACGGCCATGCCGTGGAGGACATCCAGGCGTTCCTGGCGGGCGAGCCGGTACGCCGCCTCGACTGACCGCCCGCACCGGCTGGGGGAGCGGGCTGCCGCGCTGACCGGAGGGTTACGTTCCACGTACGGCCTGATTGCAGTGGCTGTGAAACAGGTAAAGCTTTCGGCCACGCTCTTGAGCCACCTTGTGCCGCTCTTTAGGTTGTGCGCGTCCAGTCAAAACGTGGATCTCTGCGTGGTCGCGCCCACGCCCGAAGTCCCGTCCCGGGAGCGCACGCCGAACACTGCGCTCCTTGAACACCGTGCTCCCTGAACACCGCGTTCCCCGAACGTTCCCCGAACACTGCGCTCCCCGAACACTGCGCTCCCGAACACCGTGCTCCCGAACACCGCTCTCTCCGAACGCCGCACCTCCTGAACGCCGCACCCGCCGACACCCGGCGGACCGACCCGGTCCGGCCACCCGCATCCACCGACAGTCGGCGGACCGACCGCGCCCGGCCACCCGCATCCGCCACAACAAGGAGCCCCCGTGCCCCACTTCTCTGCCCCGGAGACCCGCTCATGGCGCCGCAACACCGGCGTACTCGGTGCGGCCGCACTGCTCACCCTCGCCCTGCCGTGGGCCTGGGCCGCGCCGAGCCACGCCGCCACGGCCGGGTCCGCCACGAGCAAGGCCGCCGCGGCGGACACATCCGCGTTCAATGACGTCCCGCTGAACCAGATATCCGTGTCCGGACTGCACAACGCCTACGAGCAGAGCAAGTCAAAGTCCATCACCAAGGGGCTCGACCTCGGGGCCCACCTCCTGGAAATCGACGCCTACAGCACCTACGGCAACACCGGCGGCTGGATCGTCAGCCATTCCGACCCGCTGGTCAACGACAACAACTGCACCTACACCACCGGCTCCGGCATCTTCAAGACCACATGGTCTAACGGCAGCCTGCGAACCTGCCTCGACGACCTCAAGGACTGGAGCGACGCACACCCCGACCACGACCCCATCTACCTGAAGATCGAACTGAAATGGGGCTTCCGCAGCAAGGCGAACATGGGACCCGTCGACCTCGACCAGTTGATCACCAAGCATCTCGGTGCCGAGAACCTCTTCAAGCCCGCCGACATGGTCGGCACCTCATACCCGACCCTGGACGCCGCCGCCAAGGCCGGGGCCTGGCCCACATGGAACCAGCTCCGCGGGAAGTTCATCGTCTTCCCCATCACCGGCACCATCGAGAACAAGCTCGCGGGCTACGACCTCGACAGCCTCTCCACCGAACAGGAATACGCCCAGCGCGTCGCCGACCTCTCGGCAGCCGGGAAGCTCTCGGAGGCCTCCATGTGGCCGGCCATGACCAAGCCCTCGTCCAGCGGCGACCCACGCAGCATCTACTCCGCCGCGCTGCGTCCCTGGTTCGTCATCTTCGACACCCAGGCCGCCAATTGGCTGGGCAACGGCTACGACATGTCCTGGTACTGCGGCAACCACTACCTCACCGTCGAGGGCTCGGCGGAGAGCGTCAGCCCCGCGCTCGACGACACCAACCCCGACCCCACCGCAGCGGCCCAGCGAGTCCAGTACCTCGCCCAGCAGGGCCACTCGAGCGTCACCACCTTCGACTGGATGAAGGCCCCGGGTGCGTTCACTCCCTGGCCCCGCAGCTGCTGAACCGCGCCTTCCCGAGGGTCCGGTGTCAGCGCGAAACGCTCTCCCGGCGTACGCATGACGTTGGGGCTCATGGCCTGCGTGGCTCGCGCCGAAGTGGCCGCCTGATGCAGTGGCGTCGACCGGCGTCGGGCGGCTGATTGCGGGGAGCGGAGCGGGCCGCCGTGGTCATCGGGAAGGTGACCGGGACTCACTGGTGCCGAGCATGGCGTTGGCGGGCGCGGCTATTCCCAAGCGAGCGCGAGTAGTAACTCATGGTAAGCATCTGGTCACTCAAATGGGTGACGTCAGATGGCGGCTCGGTCAACGCCGCTCCTAGCCTGGGATCGTGCGTTCGATTCTTCCGGACGTATGAGCCACTCAAGGAGGTCAAACCATGATCCGCACCAAGCTCCTCGCCCTGGTCGCCGCCCCCGCGCTGACCCTCGGCCTGGCGTCGCCTGCACTGGCCATGAACGTGACCAGCGTGGACCCCGTCGTCGCAAGCAGCCCGGTCGAGTTCATATCGGCCTACCAAACCAAGATCGTCACCGTCACGTGCCCTGCGGGCACCAGGGCCCTCAGCGGTGGCTGGGAGGTGTCCTCCGCCAGCATCGACGTGACGGGTAACCGTGCGGTGAGCCCCATGCAGTGGCAGATCCAATTCCAGAATGAGGCGCAGCAGACCGGCAGTGTGCAGGCATTCGCCCGTTGCGCGATCTGACGGCGAGCACTCGCCGTAGCAGGCCTTCTCGTTCACCGCCAGGGGCGGTGAACGAGAAGGCCGATCAGTCCCAGGCGCCCCGTCCGGCTCACAGTGAAGAGCGGGCGGGGCGCTTCGGACGGATTACGGAGAGCTGTATCGGTCTGGACGGCGCAAGGCTCACGTTGTGCCTCTGCCCACGAGCCGGCCTTCCCCTCTGGGCGGGTGACGAGAGCGTGGCCATCGCATTTCTGTGGTTCGCGTTCGGTGACTCGCACCCAACTCCTCGGTATGAAAGGGCATTTCTGCTTGTTTCGCATTGATCGACAGTCCGAGGCCTGGTTGGCTGCTTCCGGAACCGCTCCTTACGCGGAGCCAGCCCGCCGGGCCTACGCCTGACTGCGCGACACCCGCACTTTCCGGTGCGCGAATGAGCACCCCATCCCGCACGCCCGCCCCGCAGCGCCGGGGCGGGCGCCGATCTGAGCCGGCCCGCAACCGCATGGTGAGCTCACGCGGGGTAACGGTGAACAGCCGCGAACCAGGGCCGACTTACGCCCGAATATCTAAGGAAATCGAGGCACGCCAGTGAAGATGAGCTTCAAGAAAATCGCGACAACCGCAGCCCTGGCCATCGCACTCGGCGCGGCCATCCCCACCGCCCCCGCGTTCGCCATCAACGAGACGAACTGCGGAAAGGACCGCTTGGACTTTCTCCGCCTGGAAGAGAACCACCAGTTGTACCACTGCTATGCGAACAAGGGACGTCTCGACTTCGCATCCAACTGGCACGGCAGGGTTCGGGGTGGGATGTGGGTCAGCGAGATCCACTCCGGAAACAACGACATCTGGTGGGCAGCTGACGGAACGTGGCATTACCTGGGGCGCGGGCAGACTCAGGGCTTCTCCAACACCGTGCTTCTCCAGGCTGTCGAAATTCTCTGATGCCTGTCTTTTTGAGGCCCGGGTGTCGGAACGGGTCTCGGACTGAGCTGTCCTCGTGGGCCATGGGTGGGCCGGAGGGTCGGTCGAGAGCGACCAGGACGGCGTTTGAGCAGGTCACATAAGGTGGGGCGTGAATAGAGCGACGCTCTTGAAAGCCGTCCTGGCAGCGATGTCACCGTGGGTTCAAATCCCACACCCACCGCAGGTGAACGGCCCCTGACCAGGAAACTCGGTCGGGGGGCCGTCGGTATGTCCGGGCACCGCCACCGCCCGGCGTGGCCTCGCTGACGCTCATCAGGACCGAGGTCTCAGGCAACGTCGTAGGAGGTTCCAGCGGCGAGGGGCGGCGGCATCGCCGCATCGGCTGACCCCTCGAGCAGCAAACCCGGCGAGCCTGAAGCCGGGAGATGTGCTGTTCCAGGGAGAGGAGGGCGGCATACTCGCGGGCTCGGTCGTCCGACGGGCGTGGCGGGCCGCGCGCGGAAGTGCTCTGTAATCACCGCATCCACCCGCAGAAACCCGGTGACAGCCGGGCGGCGCCGGACCGCCCCGCGATCACCGGCACCCCCTTTATTGAGACATCACGGCAAAATGCGCGAACATAGCTGAAGAGGTTGTTTCGGCATGCGCCACGGAGCCGCAGATGGACGCCTTGGACGAACTTCATCGAAGCGCTTGCCCGTCGGCTCTTCTGACGCTGGACGGTGCCGTGCGCGACCTCAACGCTGCTATGGCCACGGCGCTTGGCAGGCCGGCGGAGCAGTGCCTGGGGCGTGACTTCGGTGATCTGTGGCCTGCAAGCCAGCGGATGTCGGCCGGACATCTGGTGGCCCACGCCGCCAGGGCGGATGCGGTCGCGATGCGGGAGCTGGAGTTTCCCGGGCGAGACGGAGTACCCATTGCCTGTTTGCTCGAGGCGCGACAGGTGAAGGATCCCGCCGGTGACAAGCAGCTGATGCGGGTGCGCGTCCTGGATGCCCGAAACGACCTGGCCAGCCTGCTGATACCGTTCCGGCTGGCCACCGCGGCCGCCGGCCTTGGCCTGTGGATGTATTCGCCCCAGAAGGACCAGCTGGAGTGGCTCGGTGGCCTACCCAGCCTGGTCGCGCTCATCCCGGATCCGACTGCGCCGATGTCCAGAGTGATCGCGGCAGTGCACCCCGACGACAGGGATTCCTTCTGGCAGCTCCTGCGCTCGACCTCCTTCCAGCAGTCCCCCTGGGTGAGACTGCGGTACCACACCTCGCGCGACGGCTGGCGCCGACTGGCCGTTCAAGTCCGTCGGCTCCAGCTGGGCTTCGACGGCCCCGAACGGATCTTCGTGGTGGTCCGCGACGACACCACGCAGGAGAAGCGCAAACAGAAGGCGCAGGCCGCGCTGACTGCCGAACGACAGCGCGCCAAGGACACCGCCGACTTCTCCTCCGCCTTGATCACCGCAGTCACGGAGCAGGAACTGCAGCAGGTCGTCCTGACCCGGCTCGCCGCGACCTTCGGCGCCAGCGGCGCCGTGCTCGCACTCGTCGACGACAGCCGCCTGTGCATCTCCACCGATGCCGGGATAGACATGCGCGAGGTCGAGGCCCTGCACGGCCTGCGGCTGGACCAGCCGACCCCGCTGTCCGAGGCGATCCGTACCGGCAAGCCGCAGTTCATCACCGACCGGGAGGACTTCACCCGCCGCTGGCCGCACGCCCCACTTCTGAGGTTCCTCCGGCTCGGCTCCGACTACGCCATCTCGATCACCCCCCTCAGCGAGCCCGGCGATCAGCCGCTCGGGGCCTGGGCGATGCTCTACCGCCGCGGATACCTGTCGCCCCTGGATGAACGGACCCTCGTGGGCACACTGGCCGACCTGGCGGGCCAGGCACTCAAGCGGATCAGGTTGCAACAGGCACACGTCGAGCTGGCCACGGCGCTGCAGCAGACCATGCTCCCCGCGCTGCCCGAGCACCTTCCGGGCCTGGAGGTCGCCGCTCGCTACCGCCCCAGCCGGGACGGGCTGGACATCGGCGGAGACTGGTACGACGCCTTCATGATGCCCGACGGCGCGATCGCACTGGAGATCGGCGACGTCCAGGGGCACGACGTCGACGCCGCCGCCTTCATGGGACAGGTCCGCTTGTCCCTGCGCGCGATCGCCGCCCAGGAACCGGACCCCGGAACCGTGCTGACCCGCACCAACGAGCTGCTCGTCACGGCCGCCCCGCGCGATTCGCCAGCTGCACCATGCTGCACATCGACCCGCACGATGGACAGGTCACCGGCACCAGCGTCGGCCATGTGCCGCTGCTGTGCGCACACAGCGACGGCAGCCACGAGGTCCGCGAGCTGCCG
The DNA here is from genome assembly GCF_040644155.1 of Streptomyces sp. NPDC047022. NCBI lineage: Bacteria > Bacillati > Actinomycetota > Actinomycetes > Kitasatosporales > Streptomycetaceae > Streptomyces > Streptomyces sp. NPDC047022. The sequence continues at coordinate 112,058 of NZ_JBEYVV010000021.1, forward strand.
GGCGGGCCGGTCATGGGCGTCCTGCCCGGCACCGAATACCGCCAGGAGATCTTCACCCTGGACGACGACAGCGCGCTGGTCATGGTCACCGACGGCGTGGTCGAAGGACCAGGCCTGACGCTGGAAGCCGGACTGGAACGAGCCGGAACACTGGCCGCCCAAGCCGTCCACGACGGACTGAACGCCGAAGAGACCGCTGACCGCATCCTCGACGCCGCGATCGCGGTCGATCACCTCGACGACGTGGCCGTACTGGTCATTCGACGCGCATAAAGACGTTGGAACCGGCGGCGGGATCTGGAACAGTGCCTCGCTGACACTCGTCAAGACCGAGGTCGCCGGTAACGTCGTTGGAGGCTCAGGCAGCTTGGGCGGCGGCATTTACGACGACGGCGGCACCCTGGTGCTGCGGTACAGCTCGGTCGACCGCAACAGCGCGAACGGCTCCGGCAATTCGCAGGGGGGCGGCATCTCCAATATCAGCGGCGGTGTGGTGACGCTCGACCACAGTGAGGTGAACAACAACGCCTCCACCGTCGCACTGGGCGGCGTGTGGACCGACACCCAGTTCACGGTGAACCGGTCGGAGATCCGGCGCAACATCCCCACCAACTGCGACGGCAGCCCCGTCATCGGCACCGGATGCGTCGGCTGACCCCACACGCAGCAGACCCGGCGGGCATCCGACCACACCCCAGCACACTGTGACGAAGGTGATCGCTGGACCTTGCCACCTCCAGCCGGACAACCCCGGAGGCTCCCCTTGATCGTCGAGGAGGAGCCCGGGGCTTCGCCGCATCGAGCCTCATTAGTTCTGGCCGGCAAAAAGGTCCTCCCGGACAGTGGGCTCTCAGCGGCGCCCCGGCAGGACTCGAACCTGCGGCCAAGCGCCCGGCAGGCGTGGTCGCGGATGAATGCGGTCCTCCACCAGGACGGTGAGCTGCGCCCCGGCGGATCTGCGCAACGGGGGTGTCAGGAATAGCCTGGAGAAGCGGGGCACCGGGGCGGGGTGGACCCTGGCCATGCAGTATTCCCTTCGCCGCGAGGGACGCGAAACAGGGAGATATGGACATGCCCTGGAATCTCAACGGCACGTACCTGGAAAGCTGCAACTGTGACGTGGTGTGTCCCTGCACCACATCGGGCCTCACCGCACCGGCCGACCACGAGCGTTGCCAGGTGACCTTCGCCTTCCACGTGGACAGCGGGAACGTGGACGGCGTGGATGTCTCCGACCGAAGCGTCGCCGTCTTCATCGACGCGCCCCGGGTGATGGCCGAGGGCGGTTGGCAGGTGGCGCTCTATATCGACGCCTCGGCCGACGAGGGCCAGGCGGAGGCGCTGGGCAAGGTCTTCTCCGGCCAGGCCGGGGGGCCGATGGCGGCGCTCACTCCGCTCATCGGAGAGGTCCTCGGCGTGGAGCGCGCCCCCATCGACTACCGCGACGACGGCCGCCGCCATGCCGCGCGGGTGGGTGACGCCATCGATATCGAAATCGAGGACCAGGTCGCCCCGCAGTTCGGCGAGGACGGTCCGGTCATGGGCCTGACCGGCATGTTCCACCCGGCGAACAGCACGCTGACGATCGCCCGGTCCACCCGGGCCACAGGCGACGGCGTGTACGGCCGGTCCTGGGACTTCACCGGCGGCAACGGCCATTCGGCGCCCTTCACGTGGTCCGCGTGACCGGTGGGCCGGCCACCGTCCGCCGGAGGGCAGGCCCCGCCGGGCTACTGCTGGTCGCGGCGGCCGCCGCCTGGGTCTGGGTGGTAACGCGCTCGGGCGGCATGCAGGCGATGCCTGGCACCATGGGCCTGGGTCTGCCCGCCTTCCTGGTCGTGTGGACGCTGATGATGGCTGCGATGATGCTGCCCGCCACGGCGCCCGTCGCCGCGCTGTACGCGCGCACCATCACCGTGCATCGGGCATCGCGCATGGCCGTCTTTACCGTCGCCTACCTGTTTGTCTGGGCTGCTGCCGGGCTGCCGGGGTACTGGCTTGCCGTTGGCCTGGGCCGGGCGGCGAGCCTCACGGCCGCGGCGGGGACCGCAGTGGCCGCGGCTGTGTTCGCGGTCAGTGGCGTTTACCAACTCACGCCCCTCAAGGACCGCTGCCTGGCGAGGTGCCGCTCGCCGCTGGGGCTGATGCTGCGCTACGCCTCGTATCCGAAGCCCTCGCGCGATCTGCGTGCCGGCGCCCACCACGGGGCCTTCTGCCTGGGCTGCTGTTGGTCGCTGATGATGCTGCTGGCGGCGTTCGGTGTGATGAACCTATGGGCCATGGTGGCCCTGGCCTGTGTGATCACCACTGAGAAGCTCGCTCCGGCCGGCCGTCTGGTGGCCCGTGTCGTGGGGATCGCCTCGATCGCCCTGGCCGTCGCCGTCTTCTGGGTCCCGGCGCTGGCTCCGGGCCTCACCGGTGGCGGTATGGCCGGGATGTGACAACCGGCCCTGTCCGACACGCACCTGGCGAGGTGGCTCAATGACGGGATTCCGCCCGCTCAGGTGGCGGAGTGGACAGGGCTGGCTTCTGTCCTGCCGGAGGCGGCTCACAGATTCAAGTTTCGCCAGCTTTCGCCAGCTTTACATGATGTGACCTGCATCTTCATCGTGTTAACGATGGTTAACCTCTACGGATTTTTTGGGGCGGAACGGTCGCCATGGGCACGCCCGTGGGTACATTGGCGGTGCGCAGCTCAACAAGGAGCGGTAACTGTCCTTGCCGCGCAGCGCTGGCCCCCGCATGAGCAAGGCCTGACTCCGGCGGCATCCGGAGCCAGGCCTGCCACGCGGGTAGTGGGCCCGGTCGAGTTGCTGTCGGCCGGGCCCGCAACTCAGCCCTTCCGACCGGACCACCGTTCAACTACACCTCAGTGCATGAACGGTGCGACACAGCCCGCGATCGTGCCAGCCGCGGCCAGTAGTTCCAGCGACAACTGGATCCACCACTGATGCCGCCGGAACCACGCGGGCTCCTTCGACTGGTCCATCAACTCACCTCCCACCTTTCCCGGTACCTCCTGCTCAACAACTGAGGAGGAGAGACTCAGAGAGGCGAGGGGTGAGCCACGACGCGGACGCTATCGCGCTCCGCAAGACACCGTGTGCGGCTGGCGCTATTCGCCAGCGTTCGCCGGGGCTTGATGTATCGTGCACCCCTTCGGGTCCGCGATGCAGTGCACCATCCCCTGCGCCGCACACTGCAACTCGGCCTGTATGGGGCCCCGCCCGGCCGGAACGCGACAACACGGGCTCTGGTGCTTCGGGGCGGGAATGCTGACTGATCGTCAAGCTCAAGTCCCCCTCAGATTCTTCACATTTCCTTGACGATCAACGAGGGCTCCGTGATTGTTGTGTCCATGCCGCCCCGGAGGGGGTGGAGGGGAGGGAATAGCTATGAATGCCAAACTGACTCGCACATGCACAGCCGCTGCGCTTTCCGCTTTTCTCATCGTCGGGACCGGGGGAGCGGGTACTGCTTTCGCGGAAGACACCCCCTCGGTGACGGACACTTCATCGGAGGTCAATGCCGACCTGGACGGGAATCCAATCCCCCAGGCGCCGGACGACGCCGACGTCGCGGTGGACTCGCCGTCGGGCAGCGCTAACCACCCGATGAACGCGGACGGCTGCCCGTATGACGGGCCGAGCGTCTCCCTTTCCAACGTGAAGAGCACGTTCGTCGGTGACAAGAGCAAGACCGTTTACGGGCAGTCCGGCGTCACGCTCTCGGTCTCGGTGGCCAAGGGCCACACCTGGACCGGCACGTTCACGTACTCGGCCAAGCTGAGCCAGTCGATCATCATCGAGTCTGCCGAGGAGAGCATCAGCGGCTCGGTCTCTTACGCCAAGACCACCACCGTCACCCTTGGCGGGACGTGGAAGGTTCCGAACAACCAGAGGGACGGATGGCTCGCCCTCGGCTCGAAGGGCTACTCCTTCAACTGGGACTACGGTTCCCTCAATGGTGGTTGCAAGTGGATCTCCACGAGTCACGGGACCGCTAAGCTTCCGGCGCTCTCGCCCTACATCGCCCACTCGTGAGTTGAGGACGATCCGATGAAGCTTCCCCTGCTGGCCGTCGGCCTGTCGGCCCTGGTGCTCGTTACGGCCTGTTCCGGTGGCGATCACCACAGCACGCCCGCCACCCACGGGGCGTCCAAGGCGACGACAGGGACCGACGGGGCCCCCTCTTCGGTGCAGACCCCGACGACCCCGGACCGTCTTCCCGACCCGGTCCAGTCCTCGCTCCCTGTCGGGACGAAGACGCTGTACACGGGGTCGGGGCACGGCGCAGGCAGCGTCACACTTCCCGCGTCAGCGGGGAAAGCCTCATCCATCACGGCGATGTGGACGTGCGCCGGCCCGTCCAAGTTCAACATCACCGCCGCCGGAAAGACCCTCGCCGGGTCTCAGTGCGGTGACGGAAGCGGCGTGTTCACCGCCGAGATACCGCACGCCGGCATGCACGAGCTGGCGTGGAAGTTCTCAGCGGACAACTCGGTGATCTGGCGCATCGTCGTCATCCAGCCGCCAGGGAACTAGGGCCTCTCGTTTGGATCAGACCCCGCTCCCTGATCCGGCCTGATCCAAACGAAAGACCCTAGCCCACCCACCAGGGCTGTCCGGTGCTGTCGACGGCGTACGTGGCTAGCGGGCCCTAACGGATTGCTGGAGAACAGGAGCCGGCGCCTCTATCGGCGTCGGCTCTTCGGTTGCTGCCTGCACGGCAGCCGGACCGGACACTCGGAGACAGGGCCGTTGACGGTGTCCGGCCTATTTGCGCAGGCCAGAACTCCAACCGGACAGTCGGACGCCTAAGACAGATAGTGCCTTGACAGTCTTGGAGCGTAACTCCCTTTGTTTCCAGCGACGTCGGACGTTGTCAGAGCGCTCCTTCCGCGCACGTCGCTCATCTCACTCGCTGCTCACTCGGAGGGCGGGTCCGCGGGGCCAGCGTCACGGCGGACCGACGGTCTGGCGGGCGCCCCGGCGGTGGACCAGGAACCCGGAACGGCGCCACGGGGACCTGAAGGCGTTGTGTGTGGGGCGCAAATGAGGGAGAGCCCTGCCCGCGTCCGCTGCTAGCGTGCTTGTCCGGGAGCCAACCGGCGTGTCTGCGCGCGCCGACGCGGGATGAACCGTCAACGTCCCGCGATGAGTGGAGGTTTGCTGTGCTCACGGGCTTCACGGGCTTCACGGGCTTCACGGTCTTACGGCAGCGGCCGTTCCGCCACCTGTTCCTCGCCCGCACCGTATCGCTGCTCGGCAGCGCCATGGCTCCCATCGCACTGGCCTTCTCCGTGCTGGACGCCAAGGGCGGCTCGGCGACCATGCTGGGCCTCGTCCTGGCTGGCCGCTCGATTGCCCAAGTGCTGCTGTTGCTGTTCGGCGGTGTGCTGGCCGACCGACTGCCGCGGTTCCGGCTGATGGTCGTCTCAGACTTGGTCGCGTTCGCCGGACAAGGGGCGATCGCGCTGCTCATTCTCACCTCCTCCACGTCGCCGGCGGCCCTGGTCTGACTCAACATGCTCGCTGACGCCGCGGGGGCGCTATTCCTGCCTGCCTCCCGCGGGGCGTTGCCGCAGGTCGTCTCCGGCAAGGACCTCCAGGCAGCCAACGGTCTTCTGCGGCTGTCGATGAACGGCACGAGCGTCTTCGGTAACGCGCTTGGAGGCGTCCTCGTGGCCACGGTCGGCGGAGGCTGGGCGCTGGCCATCGACGCTGCGACCTTCCTTGTCTCGGCCGCACTGCTGTCCGGGGTCCGTGTCGCGAACGTCACCAGAGCGAAAGCGGCAACCGTTCTGGCGGACCTGCGGTCCGGTTGGAGGGACTTCACCTCGCGCAGCTGGATCTGGCTGGTCGTCGTGCAGTTCGCCTTCGTCAACCTCTGCTTCACCGCGGTCAACGTGCTCGGCCCGCTGACCGCCAAGCAGCACCTTGGCGGCCCGTCCGCCTGGGCGGTCATCGCCACCTCGATGGCGGTCGGCCTGGTGGCCGGCTCCCTGGTGGCGATGCACGTGCGCCCCCAACGTCCCATCCGCCTCGCGGTGTTATCCACCTTCGGCTTCCTGCCGCCGTTCGCGCTGCTCGGCTTCGGCGCCCCGGTATGGCTGATCGCCGCGTCGATGTTCGTCAACGGCGTGTGCGTGAACCTCTTCGAGGTGCTGTGGGACACCACACTGCAACGGCATGTCCCCGCCGGATCGATCTCGCGGATCAGCTCCTACGACGCGATGGCGTCGTTCCTGCTCGGCCCGATCGGCCTGGTGCTGGTGGGCCCGGTCTCCGGTGCGATCGGGACTGGGCGGACGATGCTCGCGGCTGGTGCGATCCTCGCCGTGATGACTGTCGTCAGCTTCGCCTCGCGTTCTGTGCGGGCGGTGACCGCCGAGGCGCCGCAGCAGGAGAGCGAACCTGTGCCGACCTGAGATCACCGGGCCGGCATCGCAAGGTGCTGGTCGCCACGCGGAGCAAGCTCCTAGAGGCCGCGTAGCGCCTCGTACAGGTCGCCGTAGGCGGCCCAGCAGTCGATGCTGCCGTCGTCGTACAGGCTGCCCATGTACCAGTCGTCGTCATCGACAGGCTTCACGAGACACAGGCTGTGGAACCCGAGAACGATCTCCGGGCGTGGCATCTCGTGGGGCTCGCCGACGCTGAACCACTTCACTGGCCGATCGGGATCCAGGGCGGCAGCTTCTCGGTCTCCCGAGACATCGCGGATCTGCTGAAGAGTCCAACCGTGGGGGAGCCGTATGTCTGCCATCCACGGATGATCCCACTCGCCAGTGTGAGGGCCGTCGCGGGCAAGGGCTTGCTCGCGGGCACTGCCTTCTTCTTGCCCTGGGTCTCGCCGGAAATCTTGGTGAGCTGGGTTTTTGCTGGTCAGGGGCAGCAGGCTTGAGCGCCTGGTGGTCGTCGCCGGTCGTCAATGGCGGCTGTCGAGCAACCTCGGACGGCCCAGGGACGGCCCAGCCGTGGATCACATGAACGGCGTCAGTCGGCAATCGTTGCACCTTGGCGAGATCGGCGGCGGGTGGGATGTCTAGGGCGATCATGCGGAACCGTCCTATGCCCTCGCCGCAGACTCCCAGTTCGTGAAACGCGTTGTGCACGCTCTGCCGTGCGGCTCCTGAACCGCCGTCACGGAGCACGATGAGGCGGATGGTGCGGTTCTCCGAACGACGAACTACCTCGCCCGCCCATAACACGCCTTCGTCATCGGGCTCGGTGGCTACGACGTCTCCGCAGGCGATACCTCGGACGAACCAGGGGATGTTGTCGAGCCTTACAGTATGCCTCCGCCACGTTGCCAGTGCCGTCGACCAGAGCAAGCAATGGCCTGCAACCCGGCAGCGCTTGCCGACGACAGCCGGCCACGGCGGCGGGCGCGCCAACCGGCCAGGCGCGCGTGTGTCTCGCTGTACCCCCACCGACCTTAGCCAGCCCATTTGCGGTTATCTGGCGTGCGTCACCTGTGGCGGTCCGGGCGCAGTGCGTGGCACGGACCAACTGGGGCGTCGTGCTCGACGTTGACGACCAGGGCCCCGGCGTTCTCCCCTGGATGTCCGGTTCATGGCGATCTTGCAATGCCGTAGAGGGCGAGGACTTGGTGCTGGTCGGTGTGGGCGCGTCGCGGAACCGGTACCGGCGATACCGTAGTTGAGGCCGGCGACGGCCTCGCACCTGGGCAGCCCGTCATCCACAAGAGGGGTGACGGCGTCAACCACGCCAGCGGAGCTGGGTAACCCCTCCGAGTGGGGCGTGGTAAAGCTAGAAATCAAAGATTCGGCCGCTCAGCTGAAAGGGAATATCTGCCAGAATGTGACTCATGGCAAGTGGTGCTGTGGGTGCGATCTGGTGTCGGCTGGAAAGAAATGCTACCTCGGGTGGGCCATTACTCCGTTTGCACACGGGCCCGGAGTAATGCCGCATTAGGGCCGGAAGGGGAGAGAGTGAACTTTTGGGGTGCTCGGGCCGCGTCGTTTGCGGTGCCACTCGGGCTTGGCCTGTTGCTTGGCCTGACAGGGCCTACCGCTGAGCATTGGGGCGGCCGTCCAGGTGCGGCCGTGGGCGCCGTTTTCACCGGTGGGTGGCCGTGGGCCTGTTACGCGTTTCTGGTGGGTTATTTCCGTCGGTCTAAAATCGAATCGGTTGTTCTCGCGCCTCTGGGGATGGCCATCGGTGTCGTGACCTACTACCTGACTAAGGGAAGCCTGGCTTCCCTGGGTGGACTGGATTCCTCAGGTGCGGGATCATCCGGAATTGCCCTCTGGGGTGTGCTGGCATTCTTCTTCGGAGCACCTCTTGGGCTCTTGGGGAACCTCGCGCAGGTGCCGGGCATCGGCGGCCTGTTCTTCCGGCTGCTTATTCCCCTGGTGGCTTTTTATGAGACTTCCATGCGTCTGGAGACGGAGTCGCGCGGGCCGAGTCCGGTTGTTCTGGGTACCTGGACCACCGTTCGGTTCACGGCTGTTGCCGTTGCGGTCGCTCTGGTGGGCCACACGGTCTGGGGTTGGCGGAGGTCTCGCCGTATTCGTTCCGCGGGGGTGGGCGTTGGCTAAGGGCTGTCCCGCAAAGCGCAGCGCCACGCCCCCCGTACTCCTCAGCCGGACGAGTACGGGGGCCTGCCATGCCCAGTAGACGTCAGCCCCGGGAGGTCCTACGGTGCCGCAGCACCAGGTAACCGTCCGCGGCAACCAGCGCCGCCGCGAAACCTGCCATCAAATTGGAAGGCAACCTCGAGACTTCGCGGGCGTTCCCCCGGCTGTGTGGGCGGAGACACTCTTGCTGTTTGCCGAACTCTTCCGCGACGTCCTGGCACTCGTCCTGTCTTTCCGTCACGCCGCGCAGGGCGCCGCGACCGGGTCACGGATTGCATGGCCTGCCTGCGGAGGATCACCGGTGGTGGCGGCGGGGAGATGTCATCGTCATGCAGTCCTGTCGGATGACGGATTCAGCTACTTGGCCGTATTCGCTGCTGTGCCTGGGTGAGGGGTAGTTGCGGCTCGCTGGGAGAGGTGCGGGAGACGGCTTTGCTCCCAGTGTCCGGGACGCGGACGAGGAGCCGCCCGTGCTCCGAAGGTGCCTGCACTTCGAGGAGAGCCATGCGATACACCACACTGTCCGGCATCGCTGCCCTGGCCACGATCGTTGTCAATGGCGTGAGCGCGGTTCCGGCCGTGGCGGGAGGGTCGGGTATCCAGGTGCCGTGTGACACCGCGGCCCTGATCAACGCGCTAGCCACGGCGCCGGCGGGATCCACGCTCGTCCTCGCCCGCCGCTGCACCTACCACCTGACCACCGCCTACAGCGGCGACGACGGACTGCCCCCCATCGACAGCCAACTCACCATCGAGGGCCGGGACTCCACCATCGTTCGCGACGGACCGACGGCCGGCACCTTCCGCATCTTCCACGTCACCTCCACCGGTAACCTCCGGCTCGACGACGTCACCATCCGCGGCGGCAATGCGCCCGATGACGGGGGAGGCATCCTCGTCGACGGCACGCTGAACCTCAACGAGGTCACCCTCGACAACAACACCGCCGGCGTCGAGGGTGGCGGCGTCGATGTCGAGTCAAATGCCACGGCGAACATCACCCGCAGCCAGTTCACCTTCAACAACGCGGGCCTCAGGGGCGGAGGCCTGCAGTCGAACGGTACCGTCACCACCGACGGGGTCGAGTTCGAACGCAACTTCGCCGTTGTCGGCGGTGCCATCGACCACGACAGCGGTGACGCCATCTACCGCAACACAACCCTGAAGAACAACACCTCAAGCTCGGAGGGTGGCGGCATCGACATCGACGACGGCACCGTCCAGTTCATCAACAGCAAGATCCTCAACAACACCACCACGGGCTCTTCCGGCGGCGGGATCTGGAATAAAGCCTCGCTGACCCTCATCAGGACCGAGGTCGCCGGTAACGTCGTTGGAGGCTCCGACGGCGATGGCGGCGGCATCTACAACACGGCTTCCGCCACCCTCGTGCTGAAGGACAGCTCGGTCCACCACAACAGCGCGAACGGCTCCGGAAATTCACAGGGCGGCGGCATCTTCAACACCGGCAGTACGGTGACGCTCGACCACAGTGAGGTGAACAACAACGCCTCCACCGTCGCACCGGGCGGCGTGTGGACCGACACCCAGTTCACCGTGAACCGGTCAGAGATCCGGAACAACATCCCCACCAACTGC